>NZ_CEYLVT010000159.1:3907-17419 GCF_982860115.1 Moorena sp. | reverse complement strand
CAAATGAACTATGTACCATATGAGCTTGGCTTTTACCCATGAGGGGGCTATAGCTAATGTACAAATGTTCTGCATAAGTGACATGCTCCCGACGGCTGACGGCTGAATACTTAGCCAAGTTTTTAATAGAAAAATCTCACAATAATGAGCAACCATGCACGTCGGCGAGGTGTAATCTTAAGTATTCAGGGCTTAAAGAAACTCAATCAGGCAAAAGCTAAGGCAGAGATTGAGCAACACTCCAAGCGCTATACCCTCGAATCTATCAGTGAAGAAACTGGTTTAACTCCCAATACCCTCAGCAAAGTTTTTACCTGCTCGTCAGGAGTTGATAAACGGACTTTGAAGTGCTGCTTCCATGCTTTTAATCTAACTTTGACAGAGGACGACTATCTCTACCCAAATTCCCATCAAGATAATCTAGCCAAAATTAACCCAATACCATCTGCCAAAATGTTTTCCTCCCTTGAACATGACTGCAATTATCATTTCGATATGCTAGGCGATCGCCACAATACCCCCCAAATTCAAAAAATGCTTCAACCACAGAATAATTTGCAACCTCGTCCGCCAAAATTACCAGGAGGACAACTCTCCCTAGATTCTATCTTTTACATTAACCGTCCCATCATTGAATCCCTTTGTTACCAAAACATCCAAGAACCGGGTATACTGTTGAACATCCGCGCTCTCAAGCAAATGGGGAAAACCTCCCTAATGAGTCGCATCATTGCTTACGCTAAATCTCTGGAGTATCAAACGGTTTCTCTAAGCTTGCAACTCGCTGAAACTGAGATTTTACAGAACTTAGAACGCTTTCTACAATGGTTCTGTGCTAGAGTCAGCAAGGAATTAGAATTTTCCAATGCACCATCGCCTAAAATTCTCCATGAGCGGATAGCTGATTTTTGGCAGAATTCCTTGGGTAGCAAATCAACCGCCACCGACTATCTCAACGATCTTATCTTAGCTGACCTCAATCGCCCTCTTGTAATCGCTATCGATGAACTCGAACGGCTTTTTGCCTACCCAGATATTGCTCGTGAATTTCTCGAACTTCTGCGAACCTGGTCTGAGCAAGCTCAAGTAAGGATAGCACAGAGCAATCCTTGGTACAAACTGCGCCTGGTGATAGCTCATTCTACTGAAATTATGATGCCTCCCTCAATTAATCCTTCCCTCTTGAATACTGGGTTAGTCATCAATTTACCAGAGTTTACACAGGTTCAAGTGCAGGATTTAGCGAAGCGGTACAAAAAAGATATAACCGAACAACAAATCCAGCAACTAATTACGCTTCTGAGCGGACATCCCTATCGGTTGCAGTTGGCGTTTTATTCCCTGCAGCAACAGACTATAACTCTGGAAGAACTTTTAGAAAATTATGAGAGTGCAACTGCTCTTTATGCGGAACATTTACAACAACAATGGTGGCACCTGCAACTCTACGATGAATTATTGCCTATTTTTACTGAAATTGTCAATAACTCCAAACCAATAGAAATAAAACTATCCCTTGGTTATCAGTTACAAAAGATGGGGTTGGTTCATTTGGAAGGAGATCGGGCGAGTCTGTGTTGTGAGTTATTTCGTCCGTTTTTTACGGGAGTTTTGAGTTGATTGTTATTTGGATTGCGGTGCGTTACGTTTCATTTTTCCTGACGGAATGCTCCGCAAACATATCACGCAGTGTTTTGTTTGCGCATAACACTGCTACTATAGAACCCATTTGGTATCTTTACAAAAGTGAGGTTTAGGAAGCAGGAGTCAGAAGTCAGGAGGAAAGAGAAATAGAATAGGGAAAAAAGTATAAAAATAGCCCCATCTCCCCATCTCCCCATCTCCCCATCTCCCTATGTCTCCAGGTAATTTTATAGAACCCAAATGGGTTCTATAAAAAATTTACAATTGATATTAAATGTTAAAATAATCTGAAATAGGATCTCTGTATATATAGATTTAAAAACTATAGCGTTATAGTTTTTAAATCTACAGATATTACCTTTGCGTAAGTCCTGATATAAAATAGATAATCTATGATTATGTCAAGCTGTTAATTACCCTTGGAAGTTGTTCATCTTGCCAACTACTAACTCCTGGCTGGAATTCATCCCAATTCTTACGTACTTGCTCGTAGCATTGAGGTGGTGTAATGGGTCGGTTTTTCAAGTAAAAGAACGTTGCTTGATCGCTCATACTCCAGCAACAACACAACCTCTGTGGTTGGAGAATAATTATCGACAACTTCCTTGATGTGAGCAATCATAAAGTGATGGGGCCCGCATTGCAGTGTCAGGAGTCGCTAACCAGGCATTCAGGAACGGCGCAAGGCGAGAACCTCCGAGAAAATGGGTTTTGAATGATTCTCCGCCAACCCCCACTGTGGTCGAATTTGTGCTACAAACTATCGCGCCGCGCTTCTGACTGAGATGACCAGCCCAAGCATTATAGCCAATGACCAACAAATTACTGGCAATAAAATCTTGATGCCAATTCGATCCATCGTTTGTTTCACTCATTAGAGACCTCTATGCATGAAAGCCAATCCAGTTGAAATTTAGGCTAAAGGAGCTATGCCGATGCCTAGCAATTACAACAGTAAAAATTAGAGGTCGCCTGGATTTCAGCGCGACCCCATTGCCGATCGATCTAAGCACTAAAATATAAGCGCGACAGGATGATAGGTGACAAAAGCAGTGGTCGATTGCTCTGGATAAAGCTGTTCGCTCTCATCGATCGATATCCCAATGCGATCGCATCCCAATAATTGCAACTGTGGCACTTGATCCATGACCGCCGGACAAGCTGGATAGCCAAAGCTATACCGAGAACCCTGATACCTCTGGGCTAATATATCGCGAATGTTATCTGGCTCTAAATCTCCATAGCCTAATTCCCGCCGAATCCTGGCATGACTCCATTCTGCCAAGGCTTCCGCAATGGAATGGATTGAACAACACCAGGATTGCTGAGTATGTGGGCAGTGGTATTGATGCCTTGTGGGATTTGGTGGTAGGACGGGAGTAGGGAGTCGGGAATCGGGAGTCGGGAGTCGGGAGTGTAATGGATCAAGAGGATTGTTTTTGTTGCAGGGCTGAAACCCTTATGTGATAGTGCTTTCGCCAGCAGCAGTCACCAGTCGGATCGTCTCAAAGGGGTGTGATGTGGGTGTATGCGATCGCATCAGCTAGACCCAACACAAGACCTAGGGTCTAGCAACTTCTGTTCCCTGTTCCCGATTCCCGACTCCCGACTCCCGATTCCCGATTCCCTACTCCCTACTCCCTAAAATGATTAACCTATTCCAGCCAAATTGGCAAGACATAGAGAAGATAACATCGGACAATAATAATCAAATGAAACAATTACATGTTTCACCCAGACATCGACATCAACATCAACATCAACATCAACATCAACATCAACAACTGTTGAGCTGAAGAAGGAGAATTTTCCATGCAAATTGGAGACTTAGAAAATCTACAGGAGATAAATATAGATAAATTATCTTCTGTTGAAGGTGGCATGATAGCGATCGCCCATAAACCGATCGCACATAAAATAGATGTGGCCGATATTAGTATTGCTCCCAAAGAATTAAAACGTCCCATTTATCCCTATTGTCCACCACCACCTCCACGCTGTTATCCCTATCCCAGACCTTTACCTTATGATATCAAAGATATCAAGGCAATTCCGTTAAGGATTTGTCCTGTTGCTCTCTAATTTTAGCTCTTGGGGTAAAAGGTCAGCTGTAAGCAGTCAGCAGTCAGCTTATTTTATAGGCTGATAGCTGACTAATTACACTATGAACATGACTATATAAGTATACTTTATAAGTATAGTTTTTGAGCATAGTGACCTTAACCTTAAAGCTGGTAATCATCAGTCAGTTTTCGGTGCTTTTTGCCCAATACAGGGATTTTCATATAGTAACTAATTCGCTTCCCTTGCTAAGGATTTCCATTACTTGGCCTTAGCAGGGAGCGAATTTTTTTGTTTGTTAATAAAAAGCCAACTTGGCGACAACACTCTAAGCCAATTGCATAAACTAATTATAGCATACCAAGATGAGAAAGCTTGAAATCTCATCTATTCATCAACTATCTCAAGAAGGAGAAAAAATCAATGAAAATTGAGAACCTGGAAAATCTTCAGGAAATAAACACTGAGGAGTTTTCCTCACTGCAAGGTGGTCGGATGATCAAACATCCCATGGATATCAGGGACATGATAGACATCAAAGACATCGAAGAGCTAAGGATTGATCCCCATCCAAGCACCATGCCTCAGCCCAAGCCTCCTATTATTGCCAAGCCTTTTCCCCTACCTCGTCCCAACCCCTGTTATTATCCCTTGCCACCAAAATGTGGTCCTGTACGCCCCTATTGCTATGCAATCCTCTAATCTAGCCTTCTAATCTGGATTGAGGAGATACCTTGGCTTTTGTGATTAGAGGATGGTGGAGTAGTATCCAATACTTTTAAAACAGCCTCTTAGTAGAAAGCCAAGGATTTATGGATTAATTTTATTGATCCATAAACTTTATTCCCTATTCCCTAGTGACCAAAACCCTATAGTTGGTAATTAGTTTTAGGTGCTTGTCGCCCCCTCCAGGGATTTTCAGATAGTAACTAATTCGCTTCTGTTGTTAAGGATTTCCATGAATTGGCCTTAGCAGGGAGCGAATTTTGTTATAGCAGTTCTCAATTTAGTGAGGGACTTTCGTCCTGGGTTTTAGGGAGTAGGGAGTAGAGGTAAGAGTATGGGGAGTGGGAAAAAATACTGTGTACATCACTCGTGATGATAATTGCTAGCTTAGCTAAAAGCTGTTAGTTAAAACTGGTAGTAAAAAAGCCAAGTTGGCGACAACAATCAAAGCCAATCTAATAAACTAGGCATAGCATACCAAGATGAGAAAGCTTGAAATCTCATCTATTCATCAACTATCTCAAGAAGGAGAAAAAATCAATGAAAATTGAGAACCTGGAAAATCTTCAGGAAATAAACACTGAGGAGTTTTCCTCACTGCAAGGTGGTCGGATGATCAAACATCCCATGGATATCAGGGACATGATAGACATCAAAGACATCGAAGAGCTAAGGATTGATCCCCATCCAAGCACCATGCCTCAGCCCAAGCCTCCTATTATTGCCAAGCCTTTTCCCCTACCTCGTCCTCCCATCAACCCCTGTTATCCCCATCCCCCAATATGTGGCCCTGTACGCCCCTATTGCTATGCAATCCTCTAATCTAGTCTTCTAATCTCGATTGAGGGATACCTTGGCTTCTGTTGTTAGAGAATGGTCGAGTAGCATCCAATACTTTTAAAACAGCCTCTGAGTAGGAAGGGAATGGTTTATGGATTAATTTTATTGATCCATAAACTTTATTCCCTACTCCCTATTCCCTATTCCCATTAACCGGGTGCATCTCCTATAGCGTTTGTATACAAGAACTGGGAATATCATATTCTAGTTATTTACCAGGTGTATTGTTTTAAACTTTATAGCTTCATCACCATACCTGTCCTCAAAACTTCAGGATTGAGTGGGTTATAAAGAATACAATCAGCGTAGTAGCGTAATCGACAGCAGCAAGCATTAATCAAGTGGTTACGACCAAAAAAATCTAGAAAAAAAAATGGAAAATCAACCTTTAAAAAATAGTTTGGTTTCTACCTTTAAGTTTGCTTGGCATTACTGGTCTGAGTACCGCTACACAATTTTGTTTGTGCTGGTCTTCATGTCGTTTCATACTCTTTTGGAGGTTTTAGTACCAATTTTGACTGGAAAGTTGGTAAATGGTTTTAGCAATCCTACAGGAACGTGGATAATTCCGGCATGGATATGTGCCTATCTTGCTGGAGTCAAAGTAATATCGTACATTTGCCGAGTATGTGGTTTTTACCTATGGAGTAACACAGCTACACAAGTGATAACTAAAATTGGCACTGAAGCTTTCGATAAAGTACAGAATTTTAGTACAGAATGGCACATTAACCATTTTGCTGGCAGCCTAGTCAGAAACATTATCCGTGGTACCTTGGGTTTTGAGCAGTTTAGCAATACAGTGTGTATGTCAATTTACCCGAGTGTATTGACCAGCATTGCTTTAATAGTTGTTCTTTTTTGGAACGGATTTTGGATTGGTATTGTTGGCATTTTGGGTTTCATAATTTTCTTTTATGCAATTAATAATTTATCAAATAACTATTTATCGCCTGCCTTTGAAGAAGTCAATCAAGTAGACAGCAGTATGAATGGTATTCTATCTGATGCCATTACATGTAACAGCCTGGTTAAAGCCTTTGCTGCCGAAGAATATGAAAGCATAAAATTCAGGAAAATAGCAGAGGAGTGGCGCATTAAAAATCAACGTCTCTGGTGGCGAATCGAAACATTTTTTTCTGCCCAAGTTGGTTTGTTTGTGATTATGGAAGCTGTGATTGTCAGCGTTGCTATTTGGTTATGGTTTAAAGGTATCCGCACAGCTGGTGATGTAATTACGATTCTTACTAGTTTTCAGATGGCACAAGGTAAGATGGGGGAAATTAGCAATGACATCCATCATCTGCGACAATCAGTAACCGATCTCGAAGAAATTGTAAAACTCGACAAGATAGATGCAAAAATTGTAGAAAGCCCAGAGGCAGTACCTCTAGAAGTCAAGTCAGGCTCAATTGCCTTTGATCAGGTGACTTTTGGTTATAAAAATCAGACAAATACAACATATGAGAACTTTTCTGTAACCATTGCTGGGGGTGAGAAAGTTGCTCTTGTTGGTCATTCAGGTAGTGGCAAAAGTACCTTCATTAAACTTATCCAGCGCTTATATGATGTGCAGGATGGTAATATCACTATCGACGGTAAGAATATCTACAAGATCACCAAGCAAAGTTTACGCAGTGCGATCGCAGTAGTTCCCCAGGAACCTATCCTCTTCCATCGCTCTATCGCTGAAAATATCGGCTATGCTAAACCTAATGCGACACGGTCAGAAATTGAACAAGCTGCCCACAAAGCTTATGCTCACGACTTCATTATCAACTTGCCTAATGGCTATGATACACAGGTTGGTGAGCGTGGGGTCAAGCTTTCGGGTGGTGAACGCCAACGGGTAGCCATCGCTCGCGCCATTCTCGCCGACTGTCCAATTCTAGTCCTAGATGAGGCAACAAGCAGCCTAGATTCTGTTTCAGAAGCTTTGATTCAAAAGGCATTGGATAACCTAATGATCGGACGGACAACAATTATCATTGCCCACAGACTGTCAACTATTAAAGCAGTTGACCGCATTCTGGTTTTTTCAAAAGGGGAGATAGTTGAGGAAGGTAGCCACGAAACCTTACTTGCTAATTTGGACAGCCGTTACTACGCCCTCTATTCACTCCAGTCCGATGGTTTTATGCAAGAACCAACAACAGAATGGGAAAGCGAACTTTACGAAAAAGCCTATAACTGATTTGCTGATTAGACGAAATACTACAGATTCATAAATTGTCCAATCTTGAGCTGATTAAAAATACTACGTATAGGTTTTTTTAACTAGTAAATACTCCCTAGTTAACATCCCATAACTTTTTTAAAAAAACTTCATTTTTGTGTCATTGTCCTTCTGATGCAGAACTAAATAAATATATATCCTCTGCTCCTATTTATAGTTTGCAAAATGTAATTACCGAAGATTAGATTTCCTATGAATGTGGCCCCTGGTATTCCTGTGCATCAAGGGTGCATCTCAATGCATTAAATTAGGCAAAATTCTAATAAACTTACCACGCTTACCACACTTGAAACGCTTAATACACTTACCACACTTAACACGCTTACCTTCTTATTTACAAATATGAGATGCACCCTTTGTATTTGATATGTAAACTTGTATGGTCTTTTTTTCTTGGACAATAAAACTGAGGATCTCTTTCCGCTCTTGCCTTTTGCCCGCCCCCCTTCAGGGCGGCAGGGAACAGGGAACAGGGAAGGGAGAAGAGGGAAAAAATCCTCTGTACCTCATAAGTATTATCACCGCTATATAGTAGCTTATATTGTTAAGTATTCTAATTAATTTGTCTTAGCAAAAAGCGACTATTTTTATAAAAAAAAGCCAAGTTGGCGACAACAATCTAATCCAATCGCATAAACTAGGCATAGCATAACAAGATGAGAAATCTCGAAATATCATCTATTCTTAGACTATCTCAAGAAGGAGACAAAATCAATGAAAATTGAGAACCTGGAAAATCTCCAGGAAATAAACACTGAAGAGTTGTCATCACTCGAAGGGGGTATCATGCTCAGAGATGACATGGACATAATGCGCATCAAAGATATAGTCATCAAAGATATAGTCATTGATCCCCATCGACCCATGCCTGAAGAAAAGCCTGAGCCCAAGCCTCTTCCCGAGCCTATCAAGCGTTTTCCCCTACCTCGTCCGATCCACGGCTGTTATCCCTTTCCAAAATGTTTCCCTGGACACCCTCCTTTTTGCGCTATACCCCTCTAATCGAGTCTTCTAATCTCGATTGAGGAAATACCTTGGCTTCTGTGTCTTGATGCAGTCGCTCATGGGGGGAACCCCCAAGACCGCGCTGCATCGCTTGTTAGAGGATGCTGGAGTAGTATACACTTTTAAAACAGCCTCTTACTAAAAAGCCAAGGGTTTATGGAACCATAAAATTTATCCGTAAACTATATTTCCGATTCCCGATTCCCGATTCCCGATTCCCGATTCCCTACTCTATAAAAACCGAGGACTTTATCCCTCAGCGAATTGAAAACACCTATAATAACGAAAAACCTGTGGAAAGCCTAACGTTAAATTCAAATCTAGACCAAAGCCAGCCATTAATTGATGCTAAATCTCAGCAAAGTCTTACAGTAAAGTACCCTAAATTAGCCTGTAACGTTAATATATATCCCGATCAGATTGTTTTTTATCGGGATGGTCAATATTTTGGTTTCGAGACTAGCGGTTTGTCAGCCGAAACGTTACAAACACTGTTTTTAATGATGGATGGAACTAGGAGTATTGAGGAGCTACAAGAGCTTTTTGCTCCTGATAAACCGGAGGTGATTGAATCAATTTTTCTAGGCTTGGAAGATCAGGCTTTACTGGATGATGCTACTCCGTTTAAAGTTCATTCTGGTATCGATACTCTGCTGAAATTGGAGGATTTTACCAATGATTTACTCGAAACTACTGTTGAAGGAAACCTGTTTTGGAAACCAATAACCTCTAGTGAATCTGAGCTACCGATCACTGTTTTGTATGGCTTCGCGATAGAGCATTACCATTTGTCTTGCCATCGGTGGAATTGGGACTTCCCAGTGCTGGGAACCCAAAATTATACAAAGGTTCAACAATTAATTAACCAACTCTATGGTCAAGAATATGGGGAAGATCAGCTTTGGTTGAAGGCGTTGAATGGGATTGGTATTAGCGATGAGGATTTAAAGGATGCGATCGCACTACCGGAAACTGTGGCAATTGGGAATGCTTTGGCCTATTGGGCAAACTCAGAGCCACTGGTTTTATTGAGTACCTTAGGGGTGTTAAAACGTCAAGCATACCATCATTTATCATCCTACCTTGCTGCGTGTGAGCGGGTTAACCTTGAGTCTGGGTTTATCGACCCAATTCGAGAATTGGTAAACAGAAATATGACTGGAGAATCAGAAAACTTAATCCATCGCATCTTTCAAGACATTGCCCACATTGATCAACAAACTCAGCAACGGTTAGGCGATCAAATTTACCTGTTTATTGAAATGTATAACAATTTTTACAGGGCGATTTGGAACTACTATTCATGCACAAGTGATTTGCTCAGACGAGTTTCGGCTCTGTAGAAATAGGGAGTAGGGAATCGGGAATCGGGAATCGGGAATCGGGAATCGGGAGTCCGGAGTCGGGAGGTGTGGGGAGGGTGGCGAGAGGGGTAAGCGTGGTAAGTGTGGTAAGTATGGTAAGTGTGGTAAGTTTTGCCTAATTGCATGCATTGAGATGCACCCAGTACAACCCACCTAGGGTAAAGCAACAGGGATTTCAGGTGCTCTAGATTAACGCTTTAAAACACTGATAGCCTTTGTCTTACTTATAAGGTACAGTCAATTTTTGCGATCGCTACTCCCTAAAACCTAAAACCTAAAACCTAAAACCTAAAACCTAGGACATTATCACCCAATTTAAATTAAGTTAGGAATGAAGTTATGACGTTAACTAAGAGTTTATTGAAACAGCCCCTATTTAAGAATCAAGTATGTTTAAAATTCAGTGATACCAGGGTAGAAATTCGTTATCAAAACCAAGGCTGTTCGATTACAGTAGAACCTGAAAACAAAGAGGAGACTTATAAACTGTTCCAGCTGTTGCAGTTTGGGGGGATGTCACCAGAGGAATTGGGTCAGGAGTGTCCAGGAATTCGAGAACAGATTCCTGACTTGCTAATAGAATTAGACCGCCGTGGTATGCTAATAGACCGGGAGAAATCAGTGACATCTGGTGGTGTTACTGGACCTCAATTCTACCGGGAGTTATACCGATTCCTAAACCGTCTGAAAATGCGTTTTCCGGAGTCTCCCTACACCGTAAAGATGGTAGATAAGACGATTACTAGAGAGCAGTTGATTGGTTATAGTTTAGAATCCTATCACATTACTCATCTTTGTCCGAGTTTGCTGGCTCCGTCTTTAGCCAATTATGAATCACCTAAGATTCGCCAACTCCTCCGGGATTTCTTTGGGTCTGAGTTGCACCATGACCGTTTGATCGAGAAATCTTTGAAGAGTGTGGGAATTTATGGTCAGCAACTGCAACGGATGCTGCCATTACCAATGACGTTTGCGGTCTGTTCAAGTCTGGCTGTTTTTGCTAAGCACCATCCCCTCAGCTTCAAGGCAGCATTATTACTGTTTGAAGAACACTGCGAGGAGTTCCACCAGTTATTCAAACAGCGGTGTCAAGATTTAGATTTGCCTTCGGACTTTTATCAACCAATCTTGCTCCATGCCAAAATTAATGACGATGGAGCCCATGAGGAGATTACCGAGGTTTTGTTACAAGACATAGCTTATGTTTCACCAGAAGACCAATTAGTGGTGAAGAAGAACATGACTGCTCTGATGGAATCTATGGTGCTACGGACTCACGAGATGTTGGATTATTATGGCAATCCACAGAACCGAATTCCTCGCTGTTTTGATACCATAGGGGGCTAAGCGGTCAGCGGTCAGCCCTCAGCGGTCAGTGGTCAGTGGTCAGCCCTCAGCCTTTAGCCCTCAGCCCTCAGCCTTTAGCAGATAACTAATACCTGATTGCTGATTGCTGATTGCTGATTGCTGATTGCTGATTGCTGATTGCTAGTTTTCTTAGTACTCAAAGGGTCCTAAGGGTTCATCTTCTTCTTCAGACAGGTCGATGGGTTTGTAATCCACATAATCGCTTTGGTCTGAGTAGTTAGAGGATCTTTCCTCCCTTGGGGTGGTACGACGCTTTCTTTCCCTTGAGGCTATCTGTGAGTCATAGTTTTCTGAGTCATAGTTTTCTATAGATTCACCACGGGAACGGCTACGGCGAATGGGTCTGTCTTCTCTATCCCTGTCTAGATCTCTGTCTAGATCCCGATCTAATTTAGCTTCCCAAGTGTCTACGGATCGTTCTACAGGTCGTTCCACAGATTGTTCCGAAGGACGAGAAGGTCTACTACGAGATAGTCTGTCTTCCCAATCACTGTCTATCTTAGCCTGCCAGGTCTGTCTAGGTCGTTCTGAAAACTGACCATTAGAACGAGGGCGGCGTTTACGCGATCGCTCTTCTAGCCTCGATTCCTCTAAACTCCCTCGACTCCTTGAACGGCGGGTTTCTACTTCATAACGCTCTGTGCGCCTTTCCCTGGAATCTGCTGTGGGTCGCAAACGAGGGTTAGAGTATCGCTCTTCTACGGGCTCTAGTTCATCGTATTCATCATAAACATTAGCTTCTTGTGGTTCTTCGCGGTAATAGTTACGGCTAACTGGTCGCTGACGGTCTTCAAACCCAGCATCTTCCCGGGCTTTTTTAGTGGCAACGCCCCGTAACCGAAGACTTTCCACACCAAAAAATATTGCTGTACCGCTCAACAACAGCTGACTCAACTGCAAAATTGGATCGAGTCGCCATCCCTGAGTCACAAGAATAAAGCCACAAACTACCCCGACCACAGTGAAAAAGATATCATGGTCTCTGGCTAGTTCTGGACGGAACGACCGCAGGAAATAGAGTCCTGCTCCGGCAAGCATCAAGAATATGCCCAAAAGGCTAGCTGAATTAAACCCAAAATTTACCATTGCTACTCTCCTATGGCCAGTCTTATGGTAGCGAGTTATTAGTCTTAAACTCTACTGTAACTGGAGAACAACAATTTTACTCCTGGATCAGGAGAGATTCTTAAGACAAAAATTGAGCGGGTTGTGAACCCACTCAGTTTCCTGCTATCAAAGCTCCGCCTTACTTCGTTGAAGGCATAGATAGTAGGGATTTTGTTATGATCGTTTGACCTTATCGCTCTGGCTAAAGATGATTAGTGCCACTGTGGCAGGAATAACCACAATGGCAGTACCCCAAAGTAAACTCCACAAAAAGTTGGCTAATGAAGGTGTCATATAAACTCCTAGTTAATTTGTAAACTTTGTTTGTGATTAAGCATTCAGCTATCAGCATTCAGCTATCAGCTATCAGCGGTCAGCGATTAGCGCTACGCGCAGGCTACTTGAGGTGCTAGCAGGAGCGATAAATGCACGGAGTCGGATCAGTAAAAGCAGCAGGGATTTTCAACCAGGGGAACCGGCACCTCCCAGCTGGTTTACTACCCGTTGATTAGCTGACGGCTAACGGCTGATAGCTGAATGCTTACTAGAACATGATACTATTATTGAGAAACTTTACATTAAATTAACGAGAATCACAAGGACACTCGTAAGCCACCTAGCCACCTGAGGCGGCAGGTAAGCATTGAGCTATCAGCTATCAGTTATCAGCTATCAGCTATCAGCTGATAGCTGACTGGCCACTGAACACTGACTACTGACTACTGACCACTGACCACTGACGGCTGACCGCTGACCGCTGACGGTGGCACCGGCAATACATTTGTGATCATTAGATTTAATAAGCCATGACTGCTGCTACGATTGCTATCTGGACTCTTGGTCCGTTACTCGGACTAATGATCTTCTTGTTTATCTTTCGCATTGTTCTGACCTGGTATCCTCAGGTAGACCTGAATCGCTTGCCATTTAATCTAGTAGCTTGGCCAACGGAACCCTTTTTAGTGCCAATGCGCAAAATTGTCCCTCCCATTGGTGGGGTTGATATTAGCCCAATTATTTGGGTAGGGATTTTCAGCCTGCTGCGGGAAATTCTTTTAGGTCAGCAGGGAATCCTCAGGATGATGATCTAGAAGGTTACAGGTTGTAGGTTGTAGGTTGTAGGTTGTAGGTTGTAGGTTGTAGGTTGTAGGTTGTAGGTTG
>NZ_CEYLVT010000159.1:0-3807 GCF_982860115.1 Moorena sp. | reverse complement strand
TAGGTTACAGGTTGTAGGTTACAGGTTGTAGGTTACAGATTGCCGGTGGCAGGGGTCATGGGTAACCATTCACTTAGCCCCAATGGTTTTAGCTTTTGCAGCGAGAAGCCCCACCCCTGAAAGTGAAACCTCAGGGTGGGACGGGGCGTATAAACGGTGAAAGTACAACAAAATGCGTTCGCGTAGCGTGGGCGTAGGGCGTTCGCGTAGCGTGGGCGTAGCGCGATCGCTAATGACCAAAGACTTACTTTTGTCTTTCTTCCTACTTCCTACTTCTGCCCTCTGCCTTCAGCATAGCTGGCGTTCAGGTCATCATCTCCTTCTCGACAAAATTGGTATAGACCTGACCCTCAAGAAAGGCTGGTGTCTCTAGGATTTTTTGATGGAAAGTCAGGGTGGTGGTCACTCCGGTTATGGCACACTCCCTTAAGGCTCGTTTCATGCGCTGAATGGCTGCATCACGGGTGGGACCCCAAACGATTAATTTCCCAATCAGAGAGTCGTAATAGGGGGGAATTTCGTAATCGGGGTAAACATGGGAATCCATGCGCACCCCTGGTCCTCCTGGTGGTAAGTAAGCACTAATTCGTCCTGGTTGGGGACGGAAAGCGTGCTCTGGGTCTTCGGCATTGATCCGACATTCGATGGCGTGACCTTTGAGAGTAATTTGGTCTTGGGTAAGGCTTAGTTTCTCCCCTTGAGCAATTTTAATTTGTTCGGCGATCAAGTCTAGACCGGTGACCATCTCGGTGACTGGGTGTTCTACCTGAATTCGGGTGTTCATTTCCATAAAGTAGAACTCACCAGAGGCATCTAAGAGAAACTCTACTGTGCCAACTCCGATGTAATTGATGGACTTAGCGGCCATTACCGCAGCATTACCCATTTTTGCCCGCAATTCTGGGTCAAGCACTGGGCTAGGGGCTTCTTCCAGTAGCTTTTGGTGACGCCGTTGGATCGAGCAGTCTCGCTCACCCAAGTGGATTGCATTGCCGTGACTATCAGCTAAAATTTGAATCTCGATATGGCGAGGACGTTGAATAAATTTTTCAATATATACCCCGCCATTACCAAAGGCGGCTTGGGCTTCCCCTTGAGCGGCTTGGAAGAGTTTAATCAATTGGCTGTCATCCTGTACCAGGCGCATACCCCTTCCTCCACCACCAGCCGTGGCTTTAATCATGACAGGATAGCCAATTTGACGTGCGATCGCATAAGCTTCTTCCTCA
Organism: Moorena sp.; assembly: GCF_982860115.1. Taxonomy (NCBI): domain Bacteria; kingdom Bacillati; phylum Cyanobacteriota; class Cyanophyceae; order Coleofasciculales; family Coleofasciculaceae; genus Moorena; species Moorena sp. The sequence goes on along the minus strand of NZ_CEYLVT010000159.1, from coordinate 2,578 downwards.
GAGCTGACTAATCCATCACTTCCAGGTACTGTGGGCACACCCGCTCGTTGCATGGTTTCTTTGGCCGTAGATTTATCTCCCATGGCTCGGATTGCTTCTGGGGTAGGACCGATGAAAGAAATCTGATGATCAGCACAGATTTCAGCAAAACGGGCATTTTCTGATAGGAAACCATAGCCTGGATGAATGGCAGTGGCGTTCCGAGTGAGGGCTGCAGCAATAATATTAGGTATATTTAAATAACTTTTGCTGCTGGGAGGATCCCCGATACAAACCGCTTCATCTGCCAGTTGGACATTAAGAGCATGTTGATCAATGGTCGAGTGAACGGCAACAGTGGGAATCCCCATCTCCTCACAGGTTCGGATAATCCGTAAGGCAATTTCCCCACGATTGGCAATTAAGATCTTTGAAAATTTCATAGAATAGCGTTTCTATAGGGTTTTTAGTTGAGATTTAAAACTAGGATTGATGGGGAGGTGTGGGGAGGGTGGGAAGTGTGGGAAGTGTGGGAAGTGTGGGGAGCAACATAGTTTATAAACTATCGCAATTTTCATCACGAGTGAGGTAGACAGGATTTTTCCCCATTCCCCCCCCTACCCACCTCCGAGACCCAGACTAAACAAACTCTTACCCTACTCCCTACTCCCTACTCCCTACTCCCTACTCCCTTCAATTTTGACAGCATTTTTTGAGCTAGGCTTTGCAGCTTCGTCCTGTTGTATGGTATCCTACTAAATGGTTAGTAAATCGCGGATGTGGTGGAATGGTAGACACGCACGCTTGAGGGGCGTGTGGCGAAAGCCATGCGAGTTCGAGTCTCGCCATCCGCATTGATTCAGCCTGAAGTTGTGAGCAACTGCGCAACAGGGAGCTTCGGCTCAGGGCAGAAAAATTGACGAAAACATTATCATAAAAGCGATGCAGCACTATGGGACAAGGGCGCACCCTTGCCTATGGCCTATGGCCTATGGCCTATCGCCTATTGCCTATCGCCTCTTCGTCACATCAGGCTGCTGAAACCGATAGATATCGCGAATCACGTTTACCCAACCATCACAAAGAGAGGCTAATAAGCGATCGCCTTTTTCCTCAGTTGCTGCTGTGGCATCCCCGAGTACTCCACTCTGAGTCAACCCCTTGGTCAGCCAAGCAAAGGGCAATTTTCCTTCCATACTCAATAGACTATCCTCGGGCAACCCTTGGGGATATTCCTTTACTGCCCGATCCATTTTCACTTGACCGGGGAGTAGACAGAGCATGAGACTAGTTTCTAAATCCCCCCCATGAATGCCTAATTCTAATTCTTTCTGGGTGGCTAATTCCTTGGCCATGTTAGGCACGCCCCAGGTAAACAAGGGGAATACCATAAAGTCTTCATGCTTCTGGTGAATATCCCGTGCTGCAATTTCCATCACTTGGGGTTGTCCGCCATGGGAATTCATCAGTACTAACTTCCGAAACCCACACCGATAGATACTATCAGCCATTTCCATCAGCACCGCTAGCAAGGTTTGAGCACTAAGAGTAATGGTCCCAGGAAAATGCCAATGCTCATTGGATTTGCCGTAATAAAGGGGAGGTAAGGCATAAGCAGGGATTTCTGGGTCTAAGCAGCCTAAGGCTTTGCCCAAGACTCCCACCCCAATCGCCGCATCTACAATCAGCGGTAAATGGGGGCCATGCTGCTCAATGGAAGCGACCGGCTGAATAATCACAATATTTTCCTTATCGGGCATCTGTTCGATATCAGTCCAGGTCAGATAAGGGAAAAACCGTTCTGGAGGAATGAAATTATGCATGGGATCAATGATTTATGATAGGTTGCTCCAAACCAATCCTGATTCTGGGTTAACTTAGACTCTACACCTTATTGAAAAATAATCTCAAGGATACTTGGATCACTTAGCCATTAGCAATAGAGGAAATACCATTTGGTAATTCTAATTGGTAGTTCTACAAATTTCTCTGACCAACGTTACTTGCTAGGATATAGCATTTATAAATAGGTCATGAACAATCTTGCTGATTTACCAGCACATCACAAACTCTTCGGAGCTCTTTCCTACTGATCCGAAGTTCCCTGTTCCCTTTTCCCTGTCTTGATCCAGTCGGTCATGGGGGAAACCCCCATGACCGACTGGATCCGTTTTTATATCAATCCTATGTTTACATCTCAAATAAAAATCCTAGATTTCTGTAAAATTCTCTACTAGACTTTTTTGAAAACTGCCAATTGCTGCTGCTTCTTTTGGCTTTTTCACCCTTCAACGAGTACTTTTTTGACCTTCGAGGTAGTTAATTTCAAAACCTTGAGACATAATTAGATTTATAGGGTAGCATCGCCGTTTTTTCAAGACTTTAGGCTTAATAGTGATTTGTCAATTACCCTTTATAATAGAACAAATGAGCTTACCCTGACCTCCCAGCCTCCCCCTCACAGGGGTAGGTTTTTAACAAAGACCTCAGGTGTGGGGTGTGGGTTGTGGGGTGTGGGGTGTGGGGGATAAGAAAATATACTTAGTCTTGATCCCAAGCGCGAGTGGGGGAAACCACGGCAGTTGCTCATGGGGGGAAC
>NZ_CEYLVT010000158.1:17039-17428 GCF_982860115.1 Moorena sp. | reverse complement strand
CTCACAGGGGTAGGTTTTTTACATTAGGGTAAAACATGGGGCGACCCAGAGGGAGAGGAAAAGGAAAACAACGAAAAAATGATGATTTTTAACGACAAATTAAGTACATTGTCTTGATGCAATAGCGAGTGGGGGAAACCCCCGCAGGTCGGCGCTGCATCGCTTTCTTATGCCCCACACCCCACACCCGTTCCCCCTACACCCCACACCTGAGGTCAAAGTAAAAAACCTACCCTTATGAGGTGGGAGATGTGGGGAGATGGCGAGTCAGATCAGCGTTACAATTTCCGCGCGGGCAGGATGCCCACTCTACTCCTATTGATTAGATTGTCGGGCGGGCAGGATGCCCACTCTACTCCTATTGATTAGATTGTCGGGCGGGCAGGATG
>NZ_CEYLVT010000158.1:0-16939 GCF_982860115.1 Moorena sp. | reverse complement strand
CCCACTCTACTCCTATTCAAACGCCAAAAATCCTGTGTACCTGATTAGACTCAAAAAAGCTATACTCCCTACTCCCGATTCCCTACTCCCTACTCCCCATTCCATACTCCCCATTCAACATTTCTGGTAAAATCCCATCACACAATTTGCGATCGCTTTCACTCAAGGTGGGATTATGCTTCAAATAGTCGCTGATCCAATAGCACCCCTTCACTAATAAATCCTTTAAATCAGAGGTTAAATCAGAGGTAGCTGTATGACTCCCCCTGGTAACTATCCCCTGCCCAGGTTTTACACCTAGGACTGTACTGTCATTAATCGGTCCGCCAACGGTTTTGATTTCTGTACCATCGATATTCCAGATTTTAGCAGTACCATCTTCACTGACCGATACCAAAGTTTCACCATCAGCCAGGAAACAGGCATTGCACACAGGAGCAAGATGTCCTTTTAGGGTTTTGAATTCCTTACCATCACGAGTCCAAAGTTTTACCGTCCTATCAGCACTAACTGAAGCAATAATTTGACTGTCAGGACTAAAAACAACACCTCTAACTCCTGCTTGATGTCCTTGTAAAGTAGTGATCAGTTTACCATCCAGACTCCAGAGTTTCACTGTTTTATCAGCACTAGCGGAAGCCATCATTTCACCATCCCCACTGAATCTCAAACAGACAATTTTTAGACTATGGGCTGGAATGGTATCGATTAAGCTACCATCGAGATGCCAACGTTTAATGGTTTTATCTTCTCCAGCGGAAGCCAGCATCTGACCATCCTGAGTGAATCTAATGGTAAGAATTTTAGCAAGATGACCGTTAAGAGTATTTAGGAGTACTCCCTTATCCTGTCCATACTTATGATCAATCCCCCACAGCTTAATGATTCTGTCATTACCCGCAGAGGCCAGGATTTTACCATCAGGACTAAAACTTAGACTCCTGATACTCAGACCATGGGCTGGAAAGGTTTGCAGTAAGGCTCCATTAAGATGCCAAATTTTAATAATACCATCCACACTAGCAGTGGCTAATAGTTTTGCCTTAGGACTAAAACTGACACTCCTGACACTAGCTTCATGTCCTGAGAAAGTTCTCAGTAATGTGCCGTCTAGATTCCATAGTTTCACTGTTTTATCTTCACTAGCTGAAACATACTGCTTACCGGTAGAGTTAAAACAAAAGCCGATAAGTTTACCAGTATGGCTTTGCTGAGTATTGAGTCCAATGCCCTTGAGACTCCAAAGTCTGATCGTTTTATCTACACTAGCAGAAGCCAGTAGCCGTCCATCGGGGCTGAAACTTACCCCACACACGGAGCCTTTGTGTCCTCGAAAAGTCTTGAGCTTAATGCCATCAAGGTTATAAAGTCGAATGCGATTATCTTTACTGGCTAGTGCTAATAGTTGACCATCGGGACTAAATCTAACCCGATAGACTGGCAAGCCATAATTATCGATGGAGTTGAGTTCTTTGCCATCTATATTCCAGAGTTTAGCGGTACCGTCCAAACTCCCGGAAGCCAGCATCCGACCATCTGGACTAAAGCAGACACTCAAGACACCCCTTGCATGACGATTGAAAATTTTGGGCCAACTACTGTCTAAATTCCAGAGTTTGATAGTGCCATCTTCACTAGCGATCGCAAGGGATTTACCATCAGGACTAAAACTAATCCCAAAGTTAGCAGGACCAAACCTGATCAGGGTTTTAATCCGAGTACCATTAGGATGCCAGAGCTGGATCGTGCCATCTTTACTAGCAGCAGCAATGGTGTGACCATCGGGACTAAAACTAATGTTGAAAACTTGGTTTTTATGACCTCTGAGAGTTTTCAGTAACTTGCCATCCCGTTGCCAGAGTTTGATGGTGCCATCAGCACTGGCAGAGGCAAACATCTCACCATTGGGACTAAAGTTAATGCTAAACACGTGCTCGTTGTGACCCCGACAGCTTGCCAAGGCTTTCCCATCAATTCCCCAAATCTTGATGGTGCCATCTTCACTAGCAGAAGTAATTAGTTTACCATCAGGACTTAAACAAACACCAAATACTCCCGCATCATGTCCTTCCAAACGATTGCACTCTTGCAAGTTATTGATAATTTCCTGAAGCTGATTCACTTGTTGCTGTTTAATCTCAGGAGTAACCTCTGTGGTGAGTAATCGTTTACCAGCTTTTACACTAGCGACCAATGCTCCTAACTGGTCGTGGGAAGACAGTAGAGCTTGAGATAGAGAACTCAGGGCTTTAATTTCTGCAATTTCTGCTCGTCTTCGTTCCTCTTGTTCTTGATGGAGTGCTTGCTTTAGTTCTTCTTTGGTCAGTTTTAACTCGGCTAGGATTTGAGGCTCTTGTCCTTGGCGAATAAATGATACTAAATAATCATGAACTAACTGATAACGATCAGCGGGGTATTCTGGCACTTCAAAGACTAACCCAGAACCCACTAAGACTTCTAAGACTAAATCTAGTTGCTTCTCTTCTAAGTCCAAATCTTCCGCTAATTCAGCCTTAGTCTTTAGGGGCCGCATCCCGTTTTCATCGGTAAGCAAATACAAAACCAGTTTAGTGATTCGTTCGTTCTCTTCACCACAGTCTTTAATCGCTGTTTCTAGGTATCGTTCAACCAGTTTTTCCTTAGGACCTTTGGCTAGATAATCTGCTAAGGTGGTAATTTTTTCCGTTTGGAGCTGAGCTCCTACCACTTGCAACTCAATGGGGAGCACCTCATTGGTATCTCCTGCTAAATCCTTAACTAAAGCATCGGTTAGGGTTGAATCTAGAGAAAATGCCGTGTGTGCAGTTAAGCTTTGAATAACTGATTGAGCTTCCTTTGGGGAAAAGTTACCGAGATAGTAAAGAATCGTTTTATTTAAAATATTGTTGTTAATGACCTCTAAGTTAAGTAGACGGTTACACTCTAACAAATAATGAAGGTCATCTTCTCGAAGGGATAAAATAATTTTTACATAGGGAATATCCAAACAGCTTCTCATGAATTCATAGAAAACCATTCGTTGTTTTCTGTCTTTGGCAGCGAAGAAAAATTCTTCAAATTGGTCAAAGACTAAAACCACTATGATATTGTCTTCTGTTATTTTCCATAATGTATTGAGAATTGCAGCTGTTGTTTCTAGAGTATTACCCTGATACTTAATCAGGTGTTTTTCGGCCAGAGACTTGGCTAATGCTTTCCCAAATTCGGGAATCCAATCGGTATAAATTTGCTGGAAAACCGTTAACACCTCACGGGAGCCAATCGTTTTTTGTTTCAAGGTGGGAATTAACCCAGCTTGGACAAGGGAACTTTTACCTACTCCTGATTGACCATAAATTACGGTTAGTTTATGGTCACTACGGCCCATACGTTGCATTAAGCGATTGACATCCCCTTGTCTACCAGAGGCCGCAATGGCTGGGGTGACAGAATTGTGGTAGTCTAGATTCGGTAATGCTGGGTTAGTTACCTGTTGTTTCGGCTGCAATCGACCAGCACCAATAAAGGCTCGAAAATTGTACTGCTGCTCAATGGAGCGTCGTTCTTGTTTAACGCGAAAAGCAGTCAAATAGTTACCTTGTTGCCAGTAGCACTGGCGCAATTCTTCTAAAATCCGAATGTAAAGGTCTGGATCGTACTGGGGTTTGGTTCTGGCTTTGGCGGTTTCCAGAGTTGTCACACTGTCTTGGATTTTAGCTTGCTGCTGTTGCTGTTGCGATCGCGCGGCCCCACGATGCGATCGCGCTAGAGACAATAAATACCAACCTTGGTGAAATGAGCGCTCCCAATCACAATCGGTATCGAGTGAGCATGAGGTTGGTGTACAGAATTGTGACAATGCCTGTTCTAAGATTAACAGAGCCTGTTGGGCTAACTGTTGCGCGTTAGTCCAATCAGATTTCCATAAGGCGACTTCTGCTAAAAAGCCATAGGCTCGCGCTAGTCTAAACGGATTACCATAGGTTTGATGGAGAGTCAAGGCTGTGTTAGCAACTGCTTCCAAGTCATCCCAGTGTCCCAGTCGTTGCAGTACCTCTGCCCAAGGATTAATAAACTTGGCAACTAACTCCGGTCGCTCAGCCTGTTCAAAGACTTTAATACATTGCTGATAATACTCTGCGGCATGACCACAAGCGACTTGATGTTCAGCCCGATGTCTCTCAGCATAGGTACGCCACCATAATCCTAAATAGTACAGTAAGCATCCAACCCGCTCTGATGAGGAGGTGAATGTTTGGGGTTTTTCCTGAGTTGCCCTGGCCTCTGGCTCAATCTGCTGCCATTGGGCTAAACTACGCTGATAATGTTCTAGAGACTCTTGTGATGACCCATCAGCGGCACGACCCAAGACAAATTCTAAGCTAGCTTCTAACGGTGGGTCTAATCTGACCTTACGATGGTTTAGCTCATTCTGGGCTGACTTTAACTCGGTGCGGCGAGTCGAACCAATGCCCAAATTCAAGTCATCATTATCTAGAAATCTGCCAGCACCAGAGTTTAATACTTTGCCATAGACCTGATTGACGGTTTGCTCGATAAAATCAATTAACTCATCCGTTGCCATCTCAAAGCCAATGGGAGTAGCAGCCCAACTGGTGAAATCTGGTGCTACTCGCCTCAGCTTGTGCTGGACCTGATCGGTTACCCATAACACCAGGGGGAAGGGGAAGGTTTTGCGAAATTCATCCCGTGCATTATTGGTAGAAACCAATAGCCGATCAATATCCCTGACTAATTCCAAATTGTGAACAATAAGGGCATCGGGTAGTTTTGATGTCAGTTCCGCTTGAACATTGCTATAGAGGTTTGTAGCCGATGAGGCCAAAGCCCTGGAGTGAAACTTAATCTGGTAGTGTTCTGTCAGTTGTTGTGTTAATCGCTGCCGCAATGATTGATAATTACAACGGGCTAAAATCAGAGAAAATTGTCCCTGAGAAAATGCGATCGCCCGTGCTAGCATTCTTAATGATTCATTGTTATTGCCATTGAAATCTTTGGGTTGGAGCGTCATATTTATTGCAACTGTTGTGCTTCTGCCAAAACCGGATTCACGCCCTGACTATCCCCTCTGCTGACCTTGGTAGCCATGGAGCGCGTTCATGGGGGGGGTTTCTACCATGAGTGACTACTGCTAACCCTTAGGGTTCCCTCCCTTGGGTAACTGTTGTGGTTTTCAAGGGTAGGGCGTTCGCGTGGCTTGGCCGAAAGGCCAGTGTATTAAGACAAGGGTTTGATAGGGAGCTTCACCTTTTACTCGTCTTTGCTGCAACACCTGAAACAGTCATTCCCATTCATCATCGGTAACGGTTGGAATCAGAATTTTCCGTTGCTTTGTGATCACCTTTTCCAAACAACTACCTCTAGGAAGTTGGTCTATTATACCACGTTTTTTTGGTTGAAGGTAGGTAGGTTGGTTGAAGGTTGGTTGGTTGGTTGAAGGTTGGTTGGTTGAAGGTTGGTTGGTTGAAGGTTGGTTGGTTGAAGGTTGGTTCAAGGCGTACCCGTGACCTTTTGGCCAAGGTAGTGTGGTGCTTTGGTAGTTTGATTCTGGGTCGGATTACGATATCAGATCATAGCCGTTGCCATGGGATCTGATATCGTAGGCAAGGTTAGAAGAAAATCAGTTGTCACCGCAATAGTTTAGGAGTAAAACCATGGCACTAGTTAACTCGACAATGTTGTCCTTAGGTACCAAAGCACCAGAGTTTCAGTTACCGGATGCAGTGTCTGGCGAGACGATTTCCCTACAGACCTTTGCGGGTAGGCAGGGGTTACTGGTCATGTTTATTTGCCGTCATTGTCCTTTCGTTAAACATATACAGGGAGAATTGGCCAAGCTAGGGAAAGACTATGCCGATGCTAATCTCGGTATGGTGGCGATTAGCGCTAATGATGCGGATAATTACCCGGATGATGCTCCCGATAAACTTAAGGAAATGGCTCAGGCGCTGGGATTTACCTTTCCCTTCTGTCATGATCAAACTCAGGAAACCGCTCAGGCCTATACAGCTGCTTGTACCCCAGATTTTTTTCTATTCGATGCTAACCAAGAGCTAGTTTACAGAGGTCAATTGGATGATAGTCGTCCTAGTAATGGTATACCAGTTACCGGTAAGGATTTACGAGCAGCTATTGATGCAGTGCTAGGGTCGCAACCGGTGAATTCTGAGCAAAAGCCTAGTATTGGTTGCAATATTAAGTGGAAGCCGGGGAATGAACCGGCTTATTTTGGTGTGTGAGATGTTGTTGAATTTAGAATTAAGAATTTAGAATTTAGAATTTAGAATGTATAATTTAGAATTTAGAATTTAGAATTTAGAATTTATAAGAATGTCTAATTTATAAGAATGTCTAATTAAGAATTTAGAATGGAGAATGCAGGGTGTTGCTGAATCAAGGAATGAATAGAAGTAGAGTGGGCATCCTGCCCGCCCGAAAATATATTGAAACTGGCAAGATGCCAGTTCCACGCCTGATGCCCATTCCACAGGTGCGACCCAAGGGCGCGAGGGATTGCTCGCGCCCTTGGAGGCAGGCGCGCACCTACTCTTAAAATCATTCCATTATTAAGCAACGCCGAATGCCGAATTCTAAATGCCGAATTCTAAATGCCGAATTCTAAATGCCGAATTCTAAATGCCGAATTCTAAATTCTAAATGCCGAATTCTAAATTCTAAATTCTAAATTCTAAATTATTAATTCTTAATTATACCAATAGCATTATCATTTGAGACAACCAATATGTCCCTCAGCGAACTTTTACCCAAGGTTAGTAAACTATCTCATCAAGATAAACTTCGACTAATTCACTTTCTCCTCCTTGCAGTTGCTAAAGAAGAAGGATGTAGCCTAGAAGCTGAAGATAGTGATTCTGAAAACGTGCTTCTGAATCAGTTGGCATCAACTGAAGCCGTGATCTGGTCTCCTCAGGCAGATCACGAGGCAGTTCAAGCCTTGTCAGATCTTTTGGTAGCAGCACAGGAAGCAGCCAATGGTTGATGGTCAACGTTTTTAATTTACCAAAGACAGGATTATTCTTCGGGATTGGGAGCAATGGTCTGTGACTTCGGCAGCCACTTTTCTTTAGTTAGTATCCAACGATGTACTGTTTGATTAAAGTTGATCAAGCCTGGTGTGGTTTCATAGGTTTTGACAAGCTCAAACCCAGATTTAGGTAACGTTTTATTGGGAGCTGGATTGAGAGCATAAGGCTCACAAAACAGGTTTTGCAAATGGAATTTAGTAAAATAGCAAGAAATTGATTCGTTAATAAAATATGTGCCATTACCGCTTCTTCGTTTCTCTGGTTGCCAAAGGTGCAAATGCATGAAGGCTTCTTGACCATAGATAATTTTGTTGAGATTAGAATGCCCAACAGGAGTATTGTCTATTTCCCAGATGACGTAGTATAATCTTCTGTGTTCTACTGGCCGTTCAAAATCTTCAAGCACTATTTGACGCCACTTGTCCGAATTTGGAAGTTTACTTGGCTCTACCCCCATTCCCCTAAGAAATTCGTGGTCAGCATTTAGGAAATAGTTGATCATTAAGTCTATATCACTGGCTTCAAATTCTCTAATACTTCGTTTCAAATGTCTCTCCTTTTTATTTGAGATGTAAACATAGGATTGATAAAAAAAGCGATACAGCGATGCATCGCTACTTCCGACTCCCATTAACCCCAAGGGCGGGTTACCTCACCGAATTGAGAACTGCTAAAAGATTAGATATTATATTCCTCTGCCCATTTCTTTAGCTCCTCCAAAAATCTCAGGGCTGTTCGACCAAAATCTGTGATCTCATAGGCTACAGCAATGGGTTTGGTACTGATGACGTTACGGTTGACTAAGCCCGTATCCTCCATTTCTCTAAGCCGCTGGGTCACCATTTTTTTGCTAGCTCCCCCGATCTGACGCGCTAGATCGTTGAATCGCATTGGGCCATCCTTGAGATGCCAAAGAATAGATCCTTTCCATTTGCCACCCAAAATCCGCATTCCACGCTCGATTGGACAGGGGCTGAGACAGGGGTCGGCGTTCTTGCTGCTTTTGCTATCGGTTTTGATCTTGATGTCGCTATCCGTTTCGATGTCGTTCGCATATGCCCCTATGGGCATGGTGCCTTCGCTTAGGGGCGACCTAGGAGCATTGCTATCTGTTTCCATATCCATGAAAGAACTCATTTTTTATACCTGGTTACTAAACGTATACTGGTTGAATATAGTAACTTAAATTTTTACCATGAAGCAATACATGAAGCAATAACTGTATACATTACTTGGTTGGGGGAAAGTAATAGTCATGAAAACCCTGCTTTTGATTTTGGGCAAAGAGACTAAGGAGTTCGCCAAAGGCCGCTACAATCAAGGTCTTTTCGAGATAGCAGTGGAGATATTGAAAGATCAATACAAGCTCCTTACCACTGTTGTGGAAGACGGCTACAACATTTTAGAGGAGATTGGGAAATTCAAGGAAGCTGATGGGGTCATCTTTCAGTACCCAGTGTACTGGTTCATGATGCCGTCAACCCTGAAGCGTTACATAGACGATGTCTACGCCTATGGTGAGTTTTTCGGGCACAGTAATGGCTCATACGGATCCGGTGGCCTGATGAATGGCAAGAAATTTATGCTATCTACTACATGGAATGCCCCCGCCGACGTCTTTAACAATCCGAATAGTTTTTTTGAAGGACGCTCTTTAGAAGAGGTGCTGCTGCCCATGCGTAAGAGTCATGAGTTTTGTGGCTTCGAGGAATTGCCCCATTTCGCCTGCTACAACGTCATCAAAAATCCACAATTTGAGGCTGACCGAGACCGGTACATCCACCACTTAGAGATGGTGTTTCTTGACCCCGCCCATGATTTAGGTGTGGAAGTGGCGGAGCCCTTGTCTGCTCCGTGCTCCAAAGCTCATTAAAACTTACTCTTAGTCAATATCTCATCTAAAGAAAAATCATGACAAAACAAGCTGAGATTCATCTTTACACGGCATCGACTATGAATGGATGGAAGCCGCTGATCTTTCTTGAAGAAGCAGAAGTGGACTATGAGATGACCGATATTGACTTTTCCAAAAAAGAACAGAAATCAGACTGGTACAGATCCCTTAATCCCAATGGGCGCATTCCGACTATCGTTGATCGTGGTAATGACGATTTTGTGGTTTTTGAGTCGGGTGCTATTCTTTGGTATCTAGCTGAGAAGTATCAAAAGTTCCTTCCCGAGGGGGAAAAAGCTCGATCCCAAGCACTTCAGTGGCTGATGTTTCAGATGAGTGGCATTGGACCGATGATGGGTCAGGCGATGTATTTTCAGCGAATTGCAGAACCTCAAGGGCATCGTGATGAATTTGCCATCAAGCGTTATGGGTCAGAATCACGCAGGCTGCTGGAAGTCTTGGATCAGCAGCTTAAGGGGAAAAGTTATATCCTTGGCATTGACTTCACTATTGTAGATATGGCTACTTATCCTTGGGCACGAGCTTATTATTGGGCGAAAGTATCAGTGGATGGGCTGAACAACCTTCAAGGCTGGTTTGACCGTATTGATGCCCGACCTGCAACTCAACGTGCACTAGAGCTCCCGAAACCTTTTCCTGCCTTTTTTGGAAAAGGGGATGTGGCTGCGGCAGAAGCTGCTAATTCTGCACGTTTTCAAAGTGATGTTAAACCATAAGCCATGGATGATGGAAACAAAAATTAACACTCGGGGAAAGAAAAATGTGATAATATTCGGCTTAATCGGTGTTTATAGAAAATTGGGCAAAATTTTTGTTTAGGGTACTTTTTGATCACAAAATATTGGTCAAAAATAAGCAAATATCTTGATCCAATAAAAATCTATATATACATTTGGAGTGTTAATAGTTTACTATTAACACTTTACTATAAGTAGTGACTATATCTTTATTTCTTGGTTAGATAAAGAGAATTATAAAGGGGTCAATTCTGTCAAAATTCTGAATAGTTGGGGAGCATTCAGCTTCGCTCCTCTGCTCCTCTGGTGCTCTACCCCCCTCAGTCTAGATCGAGCAATAGTTAAAGCCCTGCCGATCTTCGGAGGGTAATCGGGGAGCAACTGTTCACAGTCAACGGTTAACACTTAACAGTGAACCAAACTATACAGGTTGCATCTTCATTGGTTAACACTTAACAGTGAACCAAACTATACACGTTACCTCTTCATTAACGTCTTATCAACACGAAAAACCAATGATTCGTTATCGACAAAAGAAAATTAGCATTTTGTTTGGCAGTCTCTTAATCGTTGGGGCATGGTGGTTACCTGTCCAAGCTCAACAGAGCACTAACTCACCCAATCAGAAAGCAGTTACGACTGAAGATCCAACTATTCCGATTGAGGAGCTAGAGCTATTGCTCAAGCCTTTGACTAAGGATGAGCTGGATGGTGAAGCTGAGGGGTGGATGTTCTTGCTTAAAACTAAAGTTAAAGAACTCAGCGATGCGGAAATTGCTGTCAAGCGCAAAAATCGAGAGCTTGAGCAATCTAAGGAAGCTGTTGATGCCCTAGAAGAGGCCAAAAAGGCTCTTGAGGAAGTAACAGACACTAAAGAAAAAATAGAGACTGAGGCATCACCATCAGGTTCTGTTGAAGCTTTAGACGCTGCACAAGAAGCACAGGAAGCTCTCGAAAAAGCTCAGGAGTCAGTAGAAGAAGCGGTAAAAGAAGAAGAAAAGACCCAGCAGGATAAAACCTTGCAAGGGGCGATTGATAAAGCAGTTGAAAGTACTGAAGAGGATAAAAATAAAGCCAAAACCTCAGAGGAGGAAGTTGGTAAGGTTCAAGAGCAGATTGGGACAATTAGCAACAAAGTCGTTACGGATGAACAACAGCAGAAAAAGACTGAACAGGGACTAGACAAAGCTCAAGAAAAGATAGAAGAAGCGGTCGAGGCCAAGACCGAAGTTAAAAAGCAAGTACTGGTCAACATCACCAAACTGCGGGATGAACGGGCTGGTTTGAGCGAACGCTTTGAGGTGGTACTTGAAGAGCTGGAAACTAAAGGTGGTGATGTCGAGTTGTACCAAAAATACGTCAATGCCATCAGTGGGATTAAGGTTGATGTAACTGACACTCAAGGAACTTGGATTACCATTGTTGGCTGGCTCCAGTCTAAAGAAGGAGGTCAGCGCTGGGCGAATAACATTGGCAAATGTATAGGAATCATTGCTGGCTTTAGCATCCTCTCGGTGATATTAAGTACACTCCTCGAGAAATCTTTGGGAATGTTCCCAAATATCTCAGTTATGCTGGGTCAGTTCTTGGTTACTCTAACCCGCCAAGGATTATTTGTGGTGGGTATTCTTGTAGGGATTACTGCCCTAGAGGTCAGTATTGGCCCACTGATCGCTATGATTGGAGCTGCTGGTTTTGTGGTAGCGTTTGCGTTCCAAAGTACCCTCGGTAATTTGGCCAATGGCTTAATGATATTACTCTATAAACCTTTCGATGTGGGGGATATCATTGAAGTAGCTGGAGTAAGAGGAAAGGTTGAGGATGTTAACTTAATTTGCACCACCATCAAGACTTCTCAAAATAAAATTATTATTGTGCCGAACAATTCAGTCTGGGGTAACGTTATCGAGAATGAAACCAGTAGCCCCGTCCGCGCTATGTTTATCACGGTAAGGGTCAGCTACCAAAATAGTATTACTGAAGCGATCCAAGTTCTTAAGGATATTGCTAACTCTCATCCTTTAGTATTGGAAGACCCAGGACCTTGGATTGATACCGGTGAATTGGCTGAATATGCTGTTAACATTTGGTTTATGGCCTATACTAAGAGAGAGGATTATTGGACAGCCTATTGTGACATCAGCCGAATTATAAAAGAAAGATTTGAAGAAGAGGGAATTGTGATCCCACTGCCGAGGCAGGAACTATACATTAGCGAAGCAATGGCGTTGGAAGAGGGCAGTATGGCACAAAGGTTTAAAGGTATGACGTTATCCTAGCTATACCTTTAGGAAACTTGTACAACTGGCACAGAACTTACCGATAGTTTCCAGCAAAGCTTCTAGCATAACCAATAAAGTTAGCAACGGAGAATTTCCAATGCTCAATACTCACTCTGGTAAAAATCCCCTATTGGCTCTGCTACTGCTAGTTCCTGCTGGGAGTATCGGTGTAGCAATGGCACTATATATTGCTCCAGGATCATTAGGGCAGGCAGTATTCTCATGTTGCAAAGTCTGGTTACTAGCACTGCCTCTTGCGTGGTTTTTCTGGGTGGATCGTGGCAAGTTACGCTTATCCTGGCCGAAGCGGCAGGAGTTGTTGACTGGAACTATTTTGGGACTGGTGATGTTTGGCATCATCCTTGGGGCTTATTGGCTTTTCGGTCAGCACTGGATTGATCAGACGGATCTTCGCACTAAAGCCCAAGAAGTCGGCATAACTAGTGCATACATTTATGTACTTGGGGCGATGTATTGGACTTTTATTAATGCCTTCCTGGAAGAGTATATCTGGCGTTGGTTTGTATGGAGCAAGTGCCAGATTCTAATCCCAGGACTTGGGTCAGTATTGCTTTGTGCATTGCTGTTTACCCTCCATCATATTATTGCTTTAACTTTTTATACCCAGGATTGGCTCGTGGTCATACTTGGCTCATTAGGGGTGTTCATGGCTGGAGCAGTATGGTCGTGGTGCTATCTAACCTACCGTTCCATCTGGTCTGGTTATGTTAGTCATATTCTGGCTGATTTAGCGATCGCATTTGTCGGTTGGCAACTCCTATTCGGATAGCTAACTCCTTGAAGTTGACTGTTGAGTGTTGAGTGTTAACTTCAAGGGCTTTCCATTCAGGGCTTAGGTTTCATGTATCGCGTACCAGAGGTACAGGTTTCTTGAATTTCAACGGCATACAATCCTGGTAAACCGGCTTCCTCAAGTCGCTCAAAAACCCACTTAGCGATCGCTTCACTACTAGGATTCTCCAAGCCGGTGGTTTCATTGAGGTAATAATGATCCAAAAAGTTATCCAACAGAGGCTTGAGATAGGTCTTGATATCTCCATAGTCCATTATCATCCCCTGTTTGGAACCCTCCTCAATCAGTTGATTACCTTTGACATATACTCGCCCCACCCAGCTATGGCCATGTAACCGACTACATTTGCCGTCATGATGGGGAAGGCGATGAGCAGCTTCAAACCGAAACTCCTTGTAAATTAACCATTCTTCCATCATTTAGAATTTAGAATTTAGAATTTAGAATTTAGAATTTAGAATTTAGAATTATCTTACACTTCATAGAAAAAACTCTATTGAATTTAACCTAATTAGTTTAACCTAATTATAAGAGGTAATCTAGACAAATACTAGAACAGGGAACAGGGCAAAGGATAAAATAGAGCGGATTATGGTAAAAATTTAGGATAAATTAAGATTGATTTTAATCATTGATTGGTAAATCATAATCAAGTTTTAATACAGCCATAAACGGTTACCAAAGTTGCTGATATCTATGGCTAGTTTAAACATAGCATGAAGTCCGAGAAAAGCGATGCATCCCGACTACCGACTCCCTACTCCCTACTCCCTAATCCCTGTGCTATACCATAAACGAGCGATGCAGCGCCTTCATGCGGGGGTTTCCCCCATGAGCGACTGCATCAAGACAAGGAACCAAGGGGAGTTGATATCACCGATGACTAAGATGCGAATAGAAACCGATAGCATGGGGGAAATCGAAGTTCCTGCTAATCGGTATTGGGGCGCTCAAACTCAGCGATCGCTAAAATATTTCTCGATTGGACAAGACTTTATCCCTGGGGAAGTCATAACAGCCATGGCTATTCTGAAAAAAGCGGCTGCTCTGACTAACTCTGAACTGGGTAAACTACCAGAGGATAAAGCTAAGTTAATCATTGAAGCAGCAACAGAGGTTATCGTTGGCCAGCTAGACGGTAACTTCCCTCTCCGTGTTTGGATGACTGGTAGTGGTACCCAGTGCAACATGAACGTCAACGAGGTGATTGCTAATCGTGCTATTGAACTAGCTGGGGGGGTGATGGGTAGCAAAAAACCCATTCATCCCAATGACCACGTCAATATGTCCCAATCTTCTAATGATACCTTTCCCACAGCTATGCACATCGCGTCAGCGGTAGCCTTTCATGAGCGACTGATGCCCAAGGTAAGGAAAATGCGGGATGCTCTAGAGGAGAAGGCGAAAGCATGGGATAATATAGCAAAAATTGGGCGCACTCACCTTCAAGATGCTGTACCGTTAACCTTGGGTCAAGAGTTTTCCGGTTACGTTGCCCAGCTAGATGCTAATTTAGCACGGATAGACTCTGTGCTTCCTGGCTTATACGAGTTGGCGATTGGTGGAACGGCGGTCGGGACTGGGTTAAATGCTGGCAAGGGGTTTGCTGAAAAGGCTGCTGAGCATATTGCTAAGTTGACCGGCTTGCCCTTTGTGTCTGCTCCTAACAAGTTTGCGGCTCTAGCAGCTCATGATGACATGGTTATGGCTAGCGGTGCCCTGAAAACCCTAGCGTGCTCGTTATTGAAGATTGCTAATGATATCCGTTTCCTAGGGTGTGGACCACGGTGCGGATTTGGAGAACTGAAGCTGCCATCCAATGAGCCAGGGTCTTCGATTATGCCAGGGAAAGTTAATCCGACCCAGTGCGAAGCGATGACTATGGCAGCTACTCAGGTGATGGGCTACGATAGTGCGATCGCATTTGCTGGTGCTCAGGGGCACTTTGAGTTGAATACCTTTAAGCCGATGATTGTGTTCAACTTGCTCCAATCTGTCCATCTACTTGCTGACAGCTGCAATAATTTCACTGACTTCCTGCTGAAGGGACTAGAACCGAATCGAGAGAAAATCCAGTATTTCCTGGAACAGTCCCTGATGCTAGTCACCGCTTTGAGTCCAATCATCGGTTACGACAAAGCCGCAGAAGTGGCCCACCATGCTTCTGAGAAGAACCTTACCCTGAAAGCAGCTTGCCTAGAATTAGGCTATGTTTCTGCTATTGAGTTTGACCAAATTGTTGATCCCTATCGGATGGCCTATCCCTTTGATTAGCTTATTAGGGAGTAGGGAATCGGGAGTAGGGAATCGGGAGTCGGGAATCGGGAGTCGGGAGCGGTGCGACCCGTGGCGAATTTAATTTTTAATGGGTCAAGCGCACCTTTGCCTCTTGCCTCTTGCCTCTTGCCTCTTGCCTTGTAAATGCTATATTGAGCAATTCTAAGAAACCTTTAAGTTTAAACTGATAAGGATAATCTTAGCAATTTTACAATGTTTGATTTTAATATCCTATTTGATTTCTCCCGTAACCATTGTGTAGCCATCTGTGCCATTTTAGTTCCTGCTAATTTGCTGCTGACCTTGCAAACTATCATTTTCACTGTGATTGGTTATCCCCAAGTTCAGGTGCGGAAAGCTGCTTTAGTGGCGTGCATCCCAGCTTTGGTAATGCTATTCCATGTGTATAGTTGGTTGATGATTGGAGTGGTGATGGCTCCCACCTACATTCTGTTTTTTTTAGCAGCTGTCTGCTTAAGTATTAATTTTTGGGCAATTAACTATTATAGTAGATTAGTTTATTCTAGGGAATAGGGAATGGGGAATGGGGAATAGGCAAGAGGCAAGAGGCAATAGGCAATAGGCAATAGGCAACCCACCCCTAACCCCTCCCAGGAGGGGAAGGCAATAGGCAATAGGCAATAGGCAAAAAATCGGTAGTGGTACACAAGTCGTGATTTTAGCTCCCGAAACCTTGACCAGAGTAACGCCTACACCCTACACCCTACTCCCTACACCCTACTCCCGACTCCCGATTCCCTACTCCCCATCTCCTTCATCTTTACCGTTGATTTGTTGGTTACGGTTCGAGCCATTCCATCTTATGGATGCTGTTAAGTCATCATCGATGTGGAAAATAGCTTGTACGGGTCCGTAGCGTTCTTGAATTCCCCCCTGAATCCGTTCAGCAATCAGGGAAATGACTCCTGAGAACTCTGGATGCACGACCAAATGCATTTCAACATACATGAAGCGTCCTACAACACCCCGGCACTGAATTTGATCACAGCGAGTGACACCTCCAACTTGATGGGCTATGTGAGCGATCGCTTCTGGATCAATGGGAGTTTGTTTGACTAGCAGGGGCAATTGCCAGTTGATAACTTTCCAACAATTGTTCCCGGCAAAAAGCACAAGGAAACTACTCAGCAGTGGATCGAGCCATAGGAAACCTCGGGAAACCCCCCAAAGCCCACCGAGTACTAGTATAGTTAAGCCCACATCCTGGAGCATTTGAGCGGCCTGAAACCGTAGGGTAGGACTCCTTACCACTTTAGCTTGGTAAATCATCAGGCAAGACCAACCAAGGCTCATGGCTAACACGGCTCCCAACAGCTGTGCTAAGGGTAAACTGAGCCGGACAGGAATAGTTAAGGTTCCTCCCTGAATCAGGGTTAGTAACTGCTGAGAGGACAGTAGGCACAAATTTCCCCCAGCAAAGCCGAAAAAGGCAATTAGCACAAAGGTAATCACCGTTTCCCGTTTACCATGACCATAGACTGACAGATCTGGCGGATTGTCATAGGTAGTGATCATCAGCAAATTGACAAGGGTATTAAAGCAAATTAATAGGGTGAACAGAGATTCCCCCATCAGACTGAGCGATTGGGTAGCCCAAGCTGCTGACACCTTGACTGATAAAACAAACAAGCTGAGCCAGAGGGTAATGAATAATACCAGACGACTAGTCTGATCGCGGTTTGGTCCTTCGGTCATGGCCTGAAGGTAACAGATGTCGATTACCTTCACATTATCTTGGATTACCCTATTATTTATTGAGGCATCAGGCAATTATGCCATTTTATGGGAGTTCTCAATGGTTTTGGGGAGTTGGGAGTGGGGTGTGGGGTGTGGGGTGTGGGGTGTGG
>NZ_CEYLVT010000157.1:0-17444 GCF_982860115.1 Moorena sp. | reverse complement strand
GGCTACGAGGCGGAAAATGAGGCCCCCCTAACACACCCTACGCAACTGTTCCCGATTCCCGATTCCCGATTCCCGATTCCCGATTCCCTTCTTATAGCTGATTGCTTAAGAATCTGAAGGTATTGGCTGAGATTCTAGATATTCCAGAAAAGACATTAACTCTTTGTCACTAAGCAGCTGACGCGATCGCTTACCGTAAGTTTGTAGAAGATAGTCTTTCCCCTGTTGAGTTGTCCAACCCAGACGCTTCATTTCTACATTGGTTTTGGTAATGATGTCAGAATGGTCAATAATCGGAAGACTCGGTGATCCCATGTCACTAGTGTTAGTCTCCATGGTATTTTGACCATAGGACTGGATGGGAGGATCAGGTTGTGGGGTCTGGTAGCTAATGGGCTCCCTCTTCTTAGGGATGTCAGTTGGAACGGAGGTCTGTACTTCCCTTGAGAAGGATTCATGGCTAAAGTTCCTTGCTGGTTCTACTGATGGGATATTGGCAGGGGTTTCTCTAACCTCTCTAGCTCTGGACTCTGAGAAAGAGTAACTACTGGTGTCACTGGTTCGAGTAGCTTGAGTAAAATGATGATTGGGTTGAGTCTGTTCCTGACTTGCTGAGGTCGAGCCAACATCATAGCGAGGCAATGGTTGCAACGGAACATTTACCTCACGCTTTGCTCTGGGATTATCCTTGTTTTGATCAATCCCTTTGGTGCTATCCATGCCTAAAGCAGCTAAGGCTCTAAGTCTGGCTTGATCTTCTGCTAATTCAACGGTTTGGGCAGCAGCTAGACCGGTGACCAAGATGGTACCCTCAACTTTCACTGAGCAACGTACTATGTACTGACCATGGTCAATTGCTAAAAGATCGCTGATCAAGCTGCCTTGAGGATAACGATCTCGGAACTGAGTAAACATAAAACCATTTCCTGCCCAAATCTAAGCATTATATCATAGCATAGCTAGACCCGAAAACTGTAGCAAACGGAACAGCTGATCTGCGGATCACCGGAATATTTCTTCCCGATTCCGTACTCCCGTTGATGTACAATAAAACATAATATAATAGAACTATCTTTGGTAAGCTGGCGCTAAATCCTTCTGTAGTTACAATCTGCAACAGACGTAGGAGAAAGGAATTTCAGTTGCGGTTCCTGATCCAGTTGAGCAGCACAGCCTACGCAAAACCAAAGTTTCTTTTTCCCAGGCGCTCTAGGAACAAGAAAACAGAGGGCGGGACCTCCAAGTTCTCCTCGTTGCCTACACCTACGCTTCTTCCAGAAGAGCTGTCATCTGTTGATGTAATTTATTGCTTTTTAGCCTAGGCGAGTCAGTATGACGATTTAGCAAATCTGAATTTAGCGCGTAAGCGTGACTAATCGGTTGCCCTTTCGGTAGACTAGTAGATATAACTGGGGAATTTGGACACAGTTCCGAGGCTGACCAGACTAAGCTAAGCTTCTCTTTTGCCCCAGGGGCTAAAGCATCGGCAAAGCAAGGGGACTAAGAAACCCAGGAAGCGTAATGGTTCCGATTATTGCAGTGTCTGAACAAAAGAGTTCTAGCCAAAGAAACTGGGTGGCATTAGAGATTCTCACTCTTTGAATCGGTTGCTTCTTATACATAACTGCCTGTATGTTACCCGTTTGATGATAAAAACGCCTACGAAACAATCGTCCTAGGGGCCTCAAACCGTAACTCAAAGAAGGTGCCATGGCGTTTGAATCACTGGCTATTGACCAACCTCTGACTCAAAAATTCCGCAGGCTTTGTTAGGTGAGTCATTAGCCTAAAAGTTACCCTGACCTTAGTCTTGCTTCGGAACAAAAACAACAGAGTTGGTTAAACAGTTTAGGCAAACCATCAGTGGATACCCTTTCCTGGGAAAGAAACACAAGGGGTGGAACAAGTTTAGCTACCCGGGAATACTGATGTACTATTATCTGCTGCGCGGGTTTGTGTACACCTGGCTTGCCTTTCAATGTTCAGCCGATGACCTGATCGCATCAGGGACTGTCCTACCCTAGCGATCGCATGCTCTTAAGGGCAACAAGCAAAAACCACGATCAGACGAAAAGGATTGTTGGATGGAATTTTCAATCGCTACATTACTTTCTAATTTTACTGATGATAAACTAGTGGCACCCAAAGTCTTAGAAAAAAAACTTGGTTGCCAAGACAAAGAAAGTCTCAAAAAACTCCAGATTTCCCTGGATGCACTGGAAAAATTAGGAATTCTGGTTAAAGATCGCGGCAGGTATCGGCGTGTTTATGAAGAAGACGTGGTCGAAGCCAAGCTGCGCTGTTCGAGTAAAGGCTTTTGTTTCGCCATCCAAGAAGTGGAGGGAGCCGATGATATTTACATTCGGGAAACCAATCTCAGTACTGCCTGGAATGGCGATCGCGTCCTAGTCAAAGTTACCAAAGAAGGTAGCAGACGCCGGTCTCCTGAAGGAGAAGTGCGGTTAATTCTGGAACGGGTAAATCCTTCAGTGCTAGCGCGAGTCAAGGAAATTGGTAATGGTTACCGAGCCTTTCCCCTTGATGACCGACTCTTGTTTGAACTAGATCTTGAACCAGATCAGGAAATCTTACAAAAAGCAGTAGAGCATCTGGTTCATGTAGAAGTCCTACGCTACCCCCTCGGACAAAACCCTCCCCTTGGAAAAGTTGCCCGTATTTTAGGAAGTGATGCAGAAGATGCGGCTGACACTGACATTGTCTGTTGCAAGCACGATTTACGCTGTTACTTCCCTGATGAGGTACTTCTAGCCGCTGATAACTTACCGAAAAAGCTGAAAAAATCAGACTATAGCCAGCGCTTAGATTTGCGAAAGGTTCTGACCATTACCATTGAAGATAAGCTAGCTAACTCAGAGAAGGTAGTTGTAGAAAACGCCTTTACTCTAGAAAAAACTGAAGCAAATCAGTGGCAACTGGGGATACATATTGCTGATGTGGCTTACTTTGTCCCTCCAGACTCTGCCTTGGCTGATGAAGCCAGAAAAAGGGGTACAGCAGTTTATCTGTCCGATGTGATATTGCCTTTACTACCAGAAGCCGTTACCCAGCTTTGTTCCCTAGTACCAGGTCAAGACCGCTTAACCATGTCGGTACTAATCACTCTAGACGAAGCTGGTCAGGTAGTAGACTATGAGATTCAACCGTCCATAATCCAGGTACACTACCAGCTCACTTATGAGCAGGCTCAATCCCTTCTGGGAGGACATGAGGAAGCTGACTCAGAATTGGCACCTGTGGTGGACATACTCAAGGAACTGTTTTTTACCTTGAGTCCAGCAGTCAGGGCCCAACGAAAGCAGCGGGGTGCCTTTGACCTAAATTTGTCCCAGATTCCATACCCCTATAAAGATGAAGGGAGAGTGGGGGCTCTGGAGGTTTCTTCAACAGTACCAATGCAGTCGTTGTTGAAGGAATTAGTGATCTTAGCCAATCAATCAATAGCTACCCACATCCAAGCCCTAGGTTTGCCAGGGATTTACTGTGTCCAGGGGCTACCGGATTGGGATGGGCTTCAGGATTTGATTAGGTTGGGCATGAATCTAGAGCTAGATATGCAGCTTGAGAAAGAAGAAACCATTACCTCTCAAGACTATCAGGGCTTTACCCAGCTATTTGCCAAATCCATAGCACCTAAAGTATTGATCTATTTGTTGTTATCAACCTTAAAACCAACAGGTTATAGTTCTAAACCAGGAGCGCACTTTGGTCTAGCATTGGATACTGGCTATACTCACGGAGTATCACCACTGAGGCGCTATGGGGATTTATGGGTACAACAGTTACTGCATTTGGTATTTGAAAAAGGAAGAGACCGTCGTTCCACCCGTTCCAAAGACCGGGTAAATCTCAATCATAGCAGCTGTCAAGGTAATATAAACTGGAATGTTTTACCACCAGAAATTCACCAAGAGTTAGAAAATAACTTAACTACATTAATTCCCCATCTCAATGACCGTGAAAAGATCACCATGGATGCAGAGATGGATTTACAGGGCTTAAAGAAAGCTGAACAGATGAAAGAGCGTACAGGAGATATCTTCAGCGGGCTGATTACTGGGGTTCAATCCTACGGCTTTTTTGTCGAAATTGAAGACTTGTTAGTAGAAGGATTGGTTCACGTTAGCTCTCTCAAGGATGACTGGTACGAGTATCGCTCCCGTCACGCCTGCCTAGTCGGTCGCAAAAATCGCACTGCCTATCGATTAGGCGATCGCGTCGAAGTCCAAGTCAAGAGTGTGGATTATTACCGTCAACAAATTGACCTGGTAACCGTAAGCGGTGGTAGTTTTGCTAGTAACGAAGATTTAGAGGAGTAAGTTATTGGTGAGTGGTTAGTAGGTTACTAGAAGGTTAACTAACCACTAACCACTCACCACTCACTACCAATTAAATGATATTAAGTCGGGTTAATAACTTATAATAGTCTTGATTCTAATAGGGTTAATTCCTTTTTGTTAATTAACAATGTCAGCTGATAGCTGATAGCTAATAGCTGATAGCTGATAGCTGATAGCTATCAGCTGACATTACACCGGACATCATTTGACTACTGAGTAATCACAACTAATGACAACTCCTCTAATTATTGGTGTCACCGGTGCATCTGGGCTAATCTATGCTGTAAGGGCTTTAAAGTATTTACTAGAGGCTGACTATGCTATTGAGCTGGTGGCCTCGAAATCTACCTATATGGTTTGGCAGGCAGAGCAAAATATTCGGATGCCTCTAGAACCGGATCTACAAGCACAATTCTGGCGTCAGCAAGCGGCAGTCGATCACGGAGGCAAACTCATTTGTCATCGGTGGGGGGATGTGGGAGCCAGCATTGCTAGTGGTTCTTTCCGTACTTTAGGAATGGTGATCATGCCCTGTAGTATGAATACCGTAGCAAAAATGGCTGCGGGCTTCAGTACTGACCTGCTTGAGCGTTCAGCAGATGTTCAAATTAAAGAAGGGCGTAAGCTAGTAATCGTACCTCGTGAAACACCCTTTAGCTTAATCCATCTCCGTAACCTTACCAGGTTAGCAGAAACAGGAGTTAGAATTGTTCCAGCTATACCGGCTTGGTACCATAACCCTCAAACCATCGAAGATTTGGTGGATTTTGTGGTAGCTCGCGCTTTAGACCAGTTAGACATTGACTGCATTCCCCTAAAACGGTGGCAGGGCAGAAGTACTGATTCCCTTCAACATAGTTATCATGATAGGTAGGAAATAAAGATATGGGAAAGATGGGGAAAATAGATCCTCTTTAAAAGAGGAGGCTAAATCGTCAGACTTTTCTGCCTTGAGCCTGACATATGCTGATCAATATTCAACACCCCTCAACCAACCTTTAACCTATAACCTTCAATCCCTTGGTTTATGTTTAGGATTATTATATTCTTATGTTTGGTAATAGGTGGATTAGCACTGTTTGTTATTGATAATTGGTTGCCAGTGCTACCTTTGGTCTTTCTAGGCATGAAGACACCACCTCTACCTCTAGCCTTGTGGATTGTTGGTGCCGTTGGAGCTGGAGTTCTAACCAGCATCAGCCTACGACTCCCCAATTACTTGGCTTGGCGTTACTCTGGTGGAAATTCTGAACCACCGGACGACGAGCCATTATTTTCTGAATATAGCCGTCGCGAAAGTTATCAAACCCAGACGAGGCAGGATAAAACTCGTGAGCGTCGAGCCTCGAAACAAACCTCAAAAGATAATACAAGCTCGGATTGGGAAGAAAGTAGTAGTCAAGAGTGGGACTTTGAGGAAGATCAAAATTCAGATCGAGTTTCATCAGCTCGCCAAGGGGTTAAGCAAGATTCGAGATCACACACCACTAAAGCAGATCCCACTAGGGATGACCTGAGCGAAGAACCCGAAAGTAGTGATCAAAGCGATTCTGTTTATTCCTATAGTTATCGCAAACCAGGTAATTCAGGTGTTGGTAAATCTGAAACAGTTTACGATGCCAAGTATCGAGTCATTAATCCACCTTACAAGACGGTAGCTAAGCAGACTGAAGAGGATGAAGAGGACTGGGGGTTTGAGGATGATGAAGAGTTTGAATAACTGTCACAAGCCCTACTGACGGTTGATTTTCTTATAACTAGCAATACAATAGCAGCCAAGGTAGTAAAAGGTTACTCCTTGGCTGTTATTCTTAGATAGTTACTCAATTATCCATCTGGCTAATTATTCATTTGTTCGCGAGATTGTTGCCTCACGCGGCCAGTCATGGCAGCTTCCTGTAAGGCCATAAAGGCATCCAGATCCGCCAAATCGTACTTTTTATGTTTTTGATGGAGCATCCTGCGTAATTTATCCTCGGCTTCTATGGTTAGATAACCGGTTGTGAGAGCTTGTTTGACAATGTCACGAATTAGCAACATTTACTTTGTTACCCCTAGTTTAGATGGAGTGACCACTAGTGAAAACCAGTAGATCTGTTCCACTAGTGGATAGTTTTGTGAGACACCGAAATCAGCTGCTTCATCAGGTAGTTGAGTGCCAGGGATTAAAACCTATGCCTTATACATAGTTGAGTCTCCCTAGTCTAAAAAATTGGGGTTTGTTGTACCCTGATGCCAAGCTTGGACTTGCATTCAGTCCATAGCATGAGCAGGCTGACGGTGCTCAAACACCGCTTACCCAGTCTGCTTAGTCTAAGCCTAAGTTTCTGGTTACTTTGTCAGCCATGCAAAGTGCAAGTGGGGGAAACCCCGGTCACGCCACTGCATCGCTTCTAATGACGGCGCTTAAAACCGCCAAATCTCCCTTCCTCCGCCACATAGCCACATAAATAATGATGACGGTTTCCACGCTCCCGTTTTCTTGATGCAGTCGCAGATGAGGAAACCCTTGCCAGTCGGTCATAGGGAGGGGCTGTGTGAATCGGCTTACGGTCGCCCGAAGTCAAGCCCAGTGGCCACCCCCTTTGGCCTCACTGGCTCCGCAAAAGCACGGTACATCGCTTCTGTTGGAATGAAGTTTAGATGAAGCTATTGTGAATAATAGCATAAATGTGAAAGGTTGTCTCGCACTGAAAGTCTTAGGGTGGTACCTTTGATTAAGTGTGAACTAAGGGTAATCACTGATTAGACTGGGGAGGGCATGCGTGAATGACTTGTTGAAGGGCATCAATGTTTTTCTGATTGGCATGATGGGCGCTGGCAAAACTACTGTTGGAGGTTTACTAGCTAGTGAGCTAGGCTATGGTTTTTGTGATACAGATGCCCTGATTGAGCAAATTGCCGGTAAAACGATTAACGAGATATTTGCTGAGGACGGAGAAGAAACCTTTCGACAGCTGGAGACTCAGGTACTATCGGAACTATCGGCTTATCAGCAATTGATCGTTGCTACAGGAGGCGGTATTGTGCTTAAACCCCAGAATTGGAGTTATCTGCATTATGGTCTAGTGGTCTGGTTAGATGTCCCTGTGCAAATGTTAATCGAACGCTTGCAAGAGGATACCACTCGCCCCTTACTACAGAAACCTGATCCTGCTTTAGAATTGCAGAAAATTCTTGACCGAAGACGGAGTCTTTATGAATTAGCTGACCTTCACATCTGTGAAGATTTTGGGGAGACCCCACCACAGATTGCTTCACGAGTGATCACAGAGATTCCGAAAGTTCTTAAAAATTCTAAACAAAAACATTAAGGTGGTCTCTGGTTGAATACGGATCTTTCTGGATCTTTCTGGGTTGATAGTTAATTAACCATTAACAATTAACAATTAACTATCATTAATAGGTTGGTTGAATTATTGTTGGGAGAGGCGTTTGACTGGTTCACCCGCTAATAAGTTATGGGCATCTTCCAAAAAAGCTGGTATTACATCAGCATTAGGACTGTTACGCAAACACTGGCTCAGGTCTAATTCTCTGACCCGATTGGCTTGGCCACCAGGAAACCAGTGACCCGCATTAGTTAAGAGGTTGTAGCGATTTTTCCCATACTCTACCAGATCGTACGCGATCGCTAAATTCCTCAACCACAAAATCACTGGAATATTTATACCGCCTGGGGTTTCTGAATGGGTGGGTAAACCAATGTGCCAACTTCGGAACCAGTCTTCTCCCAATTTTGCGATCGCTTCTGACTCCAAACGCTCTAAAATCGGCGGTAATACTTCTTCTGAGCGCTCCAGAAGTTCTACAGTTTTGAGGTGTTCATCAAAATCTGATGGTCGAGATGCGCCTAGACTCAAGGTATGGACCTCGGGATGGCTCAAACAAAACAAATCATTAAACACCATTGGGCTAAGGGGAGCACAAAGTTCCACTAACCGTTGTGGTGGTTTATAGAGCATACCCCCTTTATCGGAAGGGCTAATAATGAACACCCCCATATCGTGACGAGCAGCGGCTTCAATGGCAGGCCAATTTAACTGATTAATGTAATACCAGTGCAAGTTAACGTAGTCAAACTGGTCCGTTTCAATGGTTTTAACAATCACATCTGTAGGACCATGAGTCGAGAATCCAATAAACCGTACCTTACCCTCTGCTTTAAGCTGTCGCGCCACATCTAAATAACCACCAGGACGGATATTCTGATCTAGCAACTCAGGGGTATTAATCCCATGGATTCCCAGTAGGTCAACATAGTCAAGTTTTAGGAAAGCTAGGGATTGATTAAACTTACGACGAAACTCTTGGGGGTCAGGCTTAGGAGTAACTTTAGTCTGAACAATCAGTTGTTCTCGGGGAAATTTTGGCAAAATCTCTCCTAATTGCATCTCAGAAGTACCGTAGCCACGAGCAGTTTCTATGTGATGAATGCCAAGCTCTAGAGAACGGCGGATTGTTGCTTCCAAATTCTGTTGATGATCTTGGGGAATTTGCTCCTTGGGAACATCCTGCCACTTGAACTGGTATCGCATACCACCACAGGAAAAGACTGGCATCTGTAATTCTGTACGCCCAAATCTTCTATATTGCATCATAAACGTGCTTTGAATCACCCAGCTGCTAGTGTCAACTCTTTGATCATCTAACTATTTTTACATTACTTTACAACTTCAGCATATGCGCTACGCGCACGCTACTTGAGGTGCCATCAGCATTCAGCCGTCAGCTTCAGCCGTCAGCATAGTGTAGCTTACCCATAGCCCATAAGCAGATCAAGTAGTAGCGTGGCACACCTAAAAATGTTTGTTGGGTTGAGCGGTAGTGAAACCCAACAAAGCGTTACTGGTGTTGGGTTTCATTCTTCAACCCAACCTACGCTTATTGCACTATTTTAGCTGTGTCAGTCCAGTAGTGTGCGTTACGCCCACGCTACTTGATCTGCTATCAGGTATCAGCCAAAGGCTGTGGCACCACTATGGGGATAAATTATTCCCATAGTGGTGCTTGCTACACAGAACAGCTTTGGAATAAAATAAGCTACAGCTGTCAGCTGACGGCTGTCAGCTTTCCAGGTTCCAAGGTTTTCCCATAGGATCTAGCTTTTACCAAGCTAGTCAGGTACAATTAGGATAGCTCAGATAATTCTCCTCAAGAACCATGAAAGCCTACTCTGTTGATCTTAGACAAAAAATTGTTGATGCTTATAATCAAGGCAATATCTCTCAACGTCAGCTTGCTAAACAGTTTAATGTTGCCTTAAGCTTTGTTCAAAAATTACTCAAACAGTATCGAGAAACCGGAAATATTGCTCCCAAAGTTAGAACTAAACAAACTCCGATAAAACTTACCCCAGAGCAATTAAATATTCTCCGAGATCTTGTCATCAAAAACAATGATGCTACCTTAGATGAACTCCGGATTTGGTTAGCCGAAGAAACGGGTGTTTTAATTGGTCATTCCACAGTCGATAGGATGATTAAACGTTTGAATTTAACCCGTAAAAAAAACATTAGACACCACAAAAAGAGGAAAAAATAACTTCAGGTGCGACCCTTGGCGAATTTAATTCGCCAAGGGTCGCACCTAATAGTTCTAAATTTTATCGAATTCAAAGTCTCGGTAGTAAGCATATGCGCATCGAGGGCATATGCTTACCTCAAATATCTTTAGCTGCCCGCTCAATCAGATGACGAGCAACAGTTTGAATTCCAGTATGCTCATAACAATTGGTACTAGCGTCTAGAAATGCTGCTACATAGTCTAACTTGTCATCAGCAACTTCTATCACGCCACCCATACGATCAAACAGTGACTCAGGGCTTAACCCAGTAGAGGAAATTAAATCATGCATCCAGTCACCAACTGCATCAAAGGTGTTACGGATAAATCCCAGTTGCTTGAATTCAGGAATTGAGTCACTGAGCATGGTAAAGGCAGGATTGTTTGCTAGAGGCGACTCCCCTCCTTCATCCAGGCTCTTTCGGACTTTAGATATGAAGTCAGCACCCAGAGGAATTATACCATCGATGGCAACTAAGGCTACCATTCGCATCAGAGCTTCGTTATGATAGTTTTCTTTCACAGAAGCAGCAAAGTCTACCGGATTAAAGCCAAGGCCGTGAATCTTGCTATGAGCGATCAGTTCTCCGACGAGTTTTATACTCAAGTCAACAGATTGAACGGTGTCAGCTTTGGGAGTTAGTTTGTCTAAGAATGGGATCCAACGGAAGGTATCCCCGACTTTATCAGCTAAAGCGGCTGCTGCGATCGCTGTGTCAGTATTGTCAAGAGTTTGGTAAATCCAGATAGCTGTTTGGTATCCCTGGTCAGGGTCTTCGTAAAGCTCAAGGGCGCGGGCGCGAATTGACTCAATGTCATCTGGATATGAGTTCCCTGTAACTGAGCAAATTGTCTTGTCAAAACCGACGAGATTTTCCCATTCCCCCGGAACAATAAAATCCAGTACATTCAGGATTTTTACGGTTAAATTATCCTCTGGTAGTTGATCAACTAATTCAATAATTGATTGACCCATTTTCAATTTTTTTTACTATAAACTTCTCTCACGAAAACATACACAATTTTAAATGTCAATTGTGAAGGAATCATGAAAAAAATCCTACTCTAATCCGCGTTGCTTAGGTAGCATACTGAGCAATACTAATTAACGTCAAAGTCTACAGGAAATTCAGGAGAACTTGGTTGAGCTTCTAGCAGTGCAGCAACCCCATCCCCCTTGAGCTGATTACCAATTACTAATAGCTTTTTGCCAGTAACATTATAAATGTCATAACGTTCATTGCCTTCAAAAAGGTTATTGCCAGGAGTACTAGTAGTGCCTAAATCTGGCTGAGATTGGCTAATCGCTACCAAGCCATCCCGACTATTGTTGATAATTTGGTTATCTCGCAGCACAGGACGTGCAGACCCTTCAATCACTACCCCGTCAATGTTGTCACGAATCTGATTATTTACTACCAAGGGTGAACTGTTGCCCCCTATGGCCAAACCATGACCGGTTTGCTCGATAATATTACCCCGGATTTCTCCTGTTGCTTCCCGAGTTACAGAGATACCGTTTCCTTGGTTATTGGCAAAACGGTTATTTTCAATCAGAGGGTTTCCTTTACCACTAACAAACACTCCTTCGCGATCGCTATTGATAAAGGTATTGTTACGAATGATGGGATTGGTGGATTCTACCCACACACCACTCCCTCTGGTATTAGGATTAGTAATAGTTAGTCCCAGAATCTGAGCATCTTGAGCTGCCAATATCGTTACGTTCTGACCAGCCCAAGTGCGACTGAGGTAAAGACCGCCACCAATTATAACTACTCCTTCACCTCTAGGGGACTTGTTTCCCTGGAGAATCATGCCAGGTTTGAGTTTAAGGGGAAAGGTTTCTCCCTGTTCAACGGTGTACTGACCTGGGGCTAGGTGGATAGTAGCTAAGGGACGAGCTTGCTGTAAGGCATAGGTAATAGTTTTGAAGGGATTAGCAGTGGTTAGACCAGCGTTTTCGCTGTCTGTACCTTGTTGAGAATCCACATACAAAACTTGCTTTATCGCTGGCGGCGACTGCTTAGGGTTCGATCTCGGTAAGGTACGAGTAGGAAAATTGTCTGGTGTTGGTCTACTTATCCTGCCAGATGAATCCCATTGCTCACAGCCTGTTACCGCTAAAGCCATTATTAATCCAGCAGCAACTAATACAAAGTTAGGGGATTCAGTTAGCTTATCAACTTTGTATTTTACCATTCTCAAGGTTAGTACTTAACTTGATGAGAGCAAAATTTTATTTAGCTATTATAGCGTTTTTCATCACTATGAAAAACGCTATAGTAGTTCACTCTAGGCTAGTCAATTTCTTCAGCAGCACGAAGAATTAAATGACGCGCAACGGTTTGAATGCCAGTATGCTCATAGTAGTTAGTGCTAGCGTCTAGAAATGCCGCCACATAGTCTAACTTGTCATCGGCAATTTCTACAAAACCCCCGAGACTGTCGGAGAGTGAATCACGGCTTAATCCAACAGAGGATACTAGATTATCCATCCAGCCACCAACTGCATCAAAGGTTTGAGTAATGAATCCCTGTTGATCGTCATCTGGGATTGAGTCCTTGATGGCTTCAAACTCATCATTGTTGGAAAAGGATGATTGATCTCCTTCTTCCAGGGTATTTCGTACTTTAGACACGAAGTCTGCACCAAGAGGGATTACCCCATCAATGCACACTAAAGCTACCATCCGCATCAGAGCAGCTTTATCATAGTTCTCCTGGATAGAACTGGCAAATTCAAAGGGATTCAAGCCAACCTTGTGAATTTTGCTATGGGCTAGTAGTTCCCCCACTAATTTCAGACCCAAGTCAATCCCTTGCAGCTTGTCCGCTTTGGGAGTCAGTTTTTCTAAAAACGGGATCCACCTAAAGGCATCCCCGACTTTGTCGGCTATTGCGGCTGCTGCGATCGCTTTGTCAGTTCTGTCAAACTTTTGATAAATCCCAACCGCTTTTTGGTATCCCTCATTAGGGTCTTCGTAGATGGCGAGGGCGCGATCGCGAATTTTGGTAATCACCTCGTAATCCTCTTCCCCAGTTAGCTTGCGAATAGTGTGGTTAAACCCCACTAAGTTTTCCCACTCCCCTGGGATCACAAAATCCAGTGCGTTCAGTATTTTTACGGTTAGGCTATCTGTTGACAGTTCATCAACTAACTCAATTATTGATTTACTCATAAAAAAACACGTTTAATGTTTGGAAATCCCGTTTCTAGTAGACCGGGTCGGAAAGTTGAACCTACACCCTCATCACTATAACAATCGGATTTAAGTTGTGAACCTCTCCAAGACCGGAAGTGAAGCAACAGACCACAATTCGAGCTATAGGGCCAATCTTTGACGCTTTGGTTAGTTGAGGGCAAATCAATGGGTAGTGCCCTAAGCGTAGGGTCTATTTAACTCATCGCTATCTGAAAATTAATAATTATGAAGAGCTAAGGGCTCGAGTCTCTAGTTCTGAGGTTTAACCTATTCCGGCACGGGATGTCAAGGCTGTACGATTACCGGTGTTCCTATAGCAACTTTTTCAAATAAATCCCGGACATCTTTATTGAGCATTCGGATGCAACCGTGAGAAACAGCTTGTCCGACGAGTTCCTCAGCAGTTGTTCCATGAAATCCAATATAATTCGTCCCATTAGTCCAAAAACCAATCCAGCGATCGCCAAGGGGATTATTCGGCCCTGGAGGAATTACTTCACCTGTCCAGGGATGCTCCCAAGCTGGATCCTGAAGCTTTTGGAGCACTTCAAAATTGCCTGTTGGTGTTTCCCAACCCGCTTTACCGATGGCAATTGGGTAACTGTTTAGGACTTGAGCCGCTTGATAGAGATAAACACGACGTTCACTCAATTTAATCACCAAACGAGTAATTTGAGTCGCCTCTGCTGGCAAGTCTTCTTCTAGAGGAAGATATAGATCCGGGTCTCCAAGGGGAGGCAATTTTGGGGCTTCAATTCCAGGCAATTGATTTTGAGGTAAAACCTCTTTGGGAGTAGGAACAGGACTACTTATTTTTTCAGAGGCAGCTACCTGCTGTTGCCCATGAAGTATTGGAATTACTATACTCAAGCAGAGTAGCCTTAAACTCCGAGATAGTAATTTATCTCTCACCATTCTTAAATATTTTTTAGTTATAACAACTTTATAACATCCCTTTTGTAGACTTGAAAAGCAACATTATCAAAAACCTTGACATCCAGAAAATTATTGAATTTTGTTTTAAATAATATTAGTAATTATACGGACAAAGTATTCCGGAAAAAATCTATTCTTTCCGTAGATTTTACAGTAGATTATTTAATTTGAAATCCTTCGATTGACAGAAATATATATTAAGTTGATGATGAATATTAAAAACTTGAATGTCTGGACAGGGACTACCTTGTCATTGCTGCTGTGTACCCTTACTATGGCTCCCGCTAAGGCTAACTCAATGGGTGAACAAGCCCAAAACCGGATCCTGAAACAAGATCGGGGGCAAGAGCTTGACAAAGGTACTATCAAGAGTGTCGTTGGCAATATAGTAAAGGTTAAGCTTGACAACGGTGACAGCAAAACGGTTTGGCTACCCACTTCCAAGCTCAGGCAATGGCATGTGACAGAAGGTAAGCAAGTCTTGATGGCTGGGAATCGTATCGTTAATGTTGTTAGTTCCAGTGCTTTGGCCAGTTCAGAGACTACGAGGGTTACCAGTCGTGTTAGCGAGGTGTTAGAGTCTGTCCAACAGAGGCGTGTCGAACGGGTGAACCCTACTCCAAGAACTGTCATTTCCACTCCTGTACAGCCAAGAGTGATCACTCCTCCTCCAAGCCCAATTGGGATACCTGTCAGAGCACTTTGGTAGTGACGGGTGCGCCTAGCTGTGGGGATTTCCAGGGGGC
The DNA here is from genome assembly GCF_982860115.1 of Moorena sp. Lineage (NCBI taxonomy): Bacteria > Bacillati > Cyanobacteriota > Cyanophyceae > Coleofasciculales > Coleofasciculaceae > Moorena > Moorena sp. Next base: position 2,633 of record NZ_CEYLVT010000157.1, on the reverse strand, counting down.
TTATAGCTCTACGCGCCAGGCAATAGGCAATAGGCAATAGGCAATAGGCAATAGAAGAATGGGGAATGGGGAATGGGGAATAGAGTTTAGTAGGGTGGGCAAGGTTTTGCCCACCCTAGCCATGGACTCTGTGCGTAAGTCCGGCAATAGTTTCTCATAGTAATGAGGTAAACAGGATTTTTTTCCAGTGCTCTTTTCTCTGTGGTCTATTCCCTAAATTCCCATAAAAAATATTGCCCGGAGTTTTAACTCCGGGCAAATCAATAACGTCCATTAAAATGGGCTAATCATTACCTGAATGGGTTACCGATAATTCTATTTTGGAGCTACTTATTTTGGAGCTATAATATATGGAGAGGTAACCCCTTGAGCCCTACCTGATTTGACCAAAGCCTGATAAAGCATGGAAACCATCTCAGCATGAGTAGCAGGCTCATTAGGTCTGAGCATAGTTTTCTCACTGTAGTTAACAACTATACCCGCTTCTGTTGCTGCTGCTACTTTCTCAATCGCCCACTCAGGAATCTGATCCTTATCTCGGTAAATCTGTATGGTTTGGGCTGGATTCGATGAGGGTTTAAGATTAAGACCACTAATCAAGCTAACCAAAATCTGTACACGAGGAACCTTTTGCTCAGGACGGAACTCCTGTCCGGGATATCCTGACATAAAACCAGTTTCGGTAGCTTCATCAATAGCTTTAGAGGCTGATTTATCAGTAGGTTTATCCTTGTAATTTACTCGTTGTCGCTTCTTCTGCTCTTTAAACACTTTTTGAATTTGAGCAGCCAACTCTCCCCGTGTCACCGGTCTGTCCGGTACAAATTTCTGATCAGGTAAGTTAACTAATACCTTGTCTTTGGCTAGAGGTATCAAGAAAGGACTTGCCCAATGATTATTAGGAATTTCATCTATTTCAATCAAGCGGAAATCGCTAACATCTGTAGGGATAATAGTTGGTGATGAGGATCCGGCTTGGTCAGAACCTGTGCTACCGTCAGTACTGCCATCGCCTCGGGCTTTGTCAGGCCCTGTGCTACCGTCAGTACTGCCATCGCCTCGGAATTTCTTCTTGCCCATGGTGCGGTCGGGATATCCTGTGGATGAGTACCCCGATGAGAATAGCCCCAGGAATGGATTAGTTTCTGAGTCCTCTAGTGAGTTATCTTGAGCTGACCCGAGCATTAAACCGGTGACTGAATCAGGTGAATCTCCCCTGAACAAATAACGATTTCTTGATTTGGAGGATGAGGAGCGTTCAGATGATGACTTATCCCCAGCAGTGATTGATTTAAGGCTTGGGAATATTGATAGTTCTCCCGTTGACTCAGTTGACTCAGATGATGCTATGGGAGACTCAAGGGATTTTAAGCTAAATTTTTCCCGGTTGCCCTTTGTGCCCCAAAAGAAAATTAGACCAACAGTGGCGAAGGCTACGATAATCGCCAGTAATTCATCAAGCTCTAGAATTGGTTTGCGGCTTGGCTGAGGAGGTGTTGGGGATGGTGATTGCTCGGACGGTGATTGATTTGTCATAGTGATGGCTGAGATACACATCTTGACTGCTTTCCCTGGTTTTAAAGCCTAGGGATTGCTTTAAGTTACCTAGATTAAACCATAGCTATGTTCTTGACAAAAGATTCAAATTTTCCAACCCCAGGTTAATCTTACTCCCCAAAATACTAGTAAACCTGCCATTGCTAACCAATCACACCAGCGTATGCGCAGTTGATGCCACTCCACTTGATGCTCATTGGGACTAGTAAAGCCTCTGACAGTCATGGCACTAGCAATTTGCTCAGCCCGTAACAGTAAATTTTCCAGAAGCTTTTCCGCAACCATTAACCAAACTTGTAGGCTTCGGTTCAGACCGAGTTTTTTCCAGTTGATAGCACGAGTGCGTATGGAACGACCTAAATTCTGTACTTCTTCTAGCACTAGGGGAATAAAGCGCAAGGAAAGGGTTAAGGTCAGCAGAATTTCGGTAACCGGAACATTCAAACGCCGTAAGGGTTTGATTAAGCTTTCTAAACCTGCAGTAATTTCTTCTGGTGCTGTGGTCAGCAGGAAGAGACTGGAACTGTAAACTAGGATAAATAGAGTTGTGCTAATCCGAATCGCTAAATCTATTGAGCGACGAGTAATACTAAGACTAATCATAGAAAACGCTTTACCACTCCAGATTACATAACGGTAGTCAGTAGGTTGGGGTAGGGTGAGCTCTTGAGGTTCTGGAGGTAGTCTGACTTGATGGTCAATTGCCATAGCATCTGGAAAAGTCGCAGTCATCAAAAATACAAAACATGCTAGCATCAACAACCAACCCATTTGCTGACGCCACACCCGCCAGGGAATCCTAGCGGTAAGGGTGATTAGAATCAGTAAGCAGGATAGCCCGAGCCGACAGTAGGGATTTGCCAACAGGGGTGCGATCAGAAAACTGGTCAACCAAACCATCTTTACCCTGGAGTCGAGGTGATGCATCCAGGTTACTGGTTGTTCCAAATACAGTCCGATGGGAAGCGATCGCAATAAGTCCATGTTAGTGGTGAGTGCTTAGTGGGGTAGTAGTCGAGGGCTGACGGGGTGACAAACAGCCTTAAAAGCTTTACGGGGTGTGGGGTGTGGGGTGA
>NZ_CEYLVT010000156.1:0-17473 GCF_982860115.1 Moorena sp. | reverse complement strand
GTGGTGCCTATGACGCTAACAACGATGGTACTGATGATTTCTTCTTCCGTAATTCCGTTTCTGGACAGAATGGCATCTGGATGATCGAGAATGACTCAGTGAGTGATGATAATATTGTCGGGATCACTCCGGTCGAAGATACTAACTTCTCCTTCTACGTGTAGGATAGTCAGCAGCTAGCTTTACTGTTGTAATTAACCTCAAGAAAAATCCACCCCTTCTGCTTACTTTCAAGGGGTGGGTTGATTGTTAACTTCAATCTGAGTCTAATATTTCCGAGTGTCAGTAGCGTGCGCCGTTCCCGTAGCGTGGGCAATGGGCAAAAGGGATAATTTAATATTGATAGATTAATGATGATAATTGAAAGTCTGGATAAAAGTTTTTAGCCTATGGCCACGGTATGTGAGGTGCTTTGTGGCACAGGCTTATAGTGGTGGCACAAACTTCGACGCTGTGATGCAAAAAAGATTAAACGAATGCTTATCTCTTTTATTCAAAAGCACCATTAGTAGGACTATCTGTAGCGCATTAGCTGATAGGCGATAGGTGATAGGTTGCCGACTAACTGCCCTGAGGCAGGGGAAAACTACTCATTTATAATTATTAGCTGACTTGATGTTATATAATAATTATTTTTTACTCAGTACCAAGTCAGTAAAAATTTAATAAATTTTTATGAAATTTTTATGAAAATCGCTAAGTTTAGCGTGACATTTACGGATTTTTATGGCATTTATACTAATGGTAGGATTTTCTTTCAGTCAAAACGCCAAAAAAAATAGGAAGCCTGGAAGCAAACTACTTTTTTGATTAGGTCATCTGTTAGGGCTGGAATTTTATCAGGGTATCGTCAGCCAGTCAAACTCTAGAAAAGGCTTCAAAAAAACTATCCAGTGAAACTGGATAGTTTTGAGCAGGGCATCTTTGAACTATTAAAGGGGGTGTTTTACCCTTATCGATGTATCTAGAAATAGGTATCTAGAAAGGTACTTTACCCTAGATACATCGATAAGCATGATTAAATTTTCCCCAAAAGTTCACAGAAACAGACAAAGTTTATAGACTTTTGTGCCATTTCATTCCAGGGACATTGAGTAATGCCAGTTTTGTAAGTTACACATCCCGTCAATTAGTGAGTTGGGACTGAGTTGGGATGGAGTAATTAAAAAATTTTTTTTGGTGCATCAGGACGGAAAAGAAAAGCCAACCACTGTAAACACAGATAACTTTTGGGAAAAAACTATCTTATGGTTCTGATTCAAGCAGAAGGCGATCGCGTTACGCGAGTAAACTACGGGATAACCGGTTTCAACAATATTGATCTCGTTGCTTCAGGGGGTCGAGCCGTCGAGATCATAGACTTTGATAACCCGGTTCCAGTTCCTGGTGTGCTGACATTTACATGGACAGCACAGGATGGACCGGCTGGTAAGTATGATATTAGTATTGCCTACTTTGACGAAGAAGATGGGGAATCTCCACTGACATTTAGTGTCAACGGACAGGAAGTTGGTACCTATGTTTATGATCTAAACTTACTTGCTAATAGACCTGAGCCAACAGCTGAGCCAAACAATTATGTCCCTCTGAGGGGTGGCAATTCAAGTGGCACTTTAAGTGCTGAGGCTAATCCAAATGCCATTTTTCAAAACATAGACCTTGCTCCAGATGATGTAATACAAATCTCGGTACTAGCAAATAGCAATGGTAACTTTACCGACGAAAATGGTGACGGAACTTTCGAGCGAGGGCGACTCGATGCCATTGAAATTACCCGAATCCCCAGTGTGGATCTGTTCTGGCATAATCCTGTCAATGGACAAGTTGCTTTGTGGACTCTAAATGGCCAGGGCACTAGCGTTGAGACGACCGCGTTCATTACAGATCAAAGTGGTGAGGAGGTGTTGGTACCAGACGACAGTCCATTGGAAGCCCGTGGTGTTATAGATCTAGGGGATGGTATCAGGAATCCTCTATGGCGTGATACGCTGACTGGCGGTATTGCGGTTTGGAACATGGAACGCTCCGAGTTCCAGGATACAATTACTACTCAGGCACCAGCAGGTGAACCAGGATCAGACCTCAACTGGCAAATCCGTGGTACCGGAGATGTTAACGGTGATGGTGCAGAAGAAATCTTCTGGTACAACACATCCACCGGAGAAATTGCTGTTTGGGAGATCGATGAAACTGGGTTTCAGAATGCTACCTTTATTACGGATACCAATGGTGAAAAGATGATAGAATCACCTGGCAGTTCCTGGAAGTTAGTTGCGGCTGGAGACATGGATGGCGATGGTAACGCAGATGCTATCTGGGAAAATATGACTACCAAAGAGTTTGCCTACTGGAAGCTCGATGGTACTGTTTACCAGGAGGCAGTGCTGATCACTTCCCGACCAGCAGACGGTCCTTGGGAATTCCGTGGTGCCTATGACGCTAACCGAGATGGTATTGATGATTTCTTCTTCCGTAATTCCCAAGGACAGAATGGCATGTGGATTATTGAGAATAACTCAGTGAGTGAGGAGAATATCTTACCTATCACTCCTTCGGTTCCAGATATCGACTTCTCCTTCTACGTGTAGGATAGTCAGCAGCTAGCTTTAATTTTTTAATTAGAGTTAATGAAAACCCACCCCTTCTGCTTCCGGTCAAGGGGTGGAACAATTAAGTTAATCCATGTCAGAAATACCCCAAACCTCAGCTCAAGGACAGCTGGACAATACCATGCCAAGCCATGAGCTAACCGCCACGACAGAAAAATGGTTTGACTATCCAGTGCGAGTGCATCCCCACCACACTGACTATGCTGGTATAGTCTGGCATGGTACCTACCTTCGCTGGATGGAAGAAGCGAGGGTGGAGTATTTACGCTCGATGGGTATGGATTATAGTGATCTCGTCAGGCTAGGATGCGATTTACCAGTAGTAGAACTTTCTTTACGCTATCACCGGGCAATGCCAATGGGCACAGCAGCAGTTGTCAAGACAGCTATCGCCGAAATGAAAGGTGTCCGTATGAAGTGGGATTATAAAATTCAATCCCATGATGGGAAAGAACTTTACGTAACTGGTCGTGTGATTCTAGTAGCCGTTGACCGAGAGCAGGGTAAGATTATGCGCAAGTTACCACCAGTGCTAAAGGATGTATTAGAGCAGTTTTCTCGTTGAGGCAATAGAACTGAGGTTATTTTAGGGTTATTTCACAAAGCGATATCAGCATATTGCCACGCTTGTTGATATTGCTGTTGTATCGTTTCTGCTTCTGCTGTTTTTCCTTGTGCTTGCAAACTTTGTGCTAAACCATGTAATGACCAACCATTTTCCGGATAAATATCTAAATCATCACGAAACGCTTGTTCTGCTTGCTCTGGCTGATTGCCTTGGAGCAGGATTGTGCCTAGCAAATAACGGGTAGGAGAATACCAATCTGGTGGTTCATTATAAACCAGCTTATCTTCTAGGGTAACCGCATTTTTTAAGTGACTAGTTGCTGTTGTGTAATCTTGCTCAAGAGTAGCAATTGAACCGGTTAAGACTTCAAGGGCAATTTTAAGAACACTAGGAGTAGAATTCAAACTCGATATTTTAAGTTCTTCTAAATCAGGATCAGCCATTAAAGCTTGTAATTTAGCTAATTCTTGATTAGCGTCTTCTTTCTTACCTTGAGAGCTGAAAGCCATACCTCTAGCATAATGCCAAACACCCGTAGCATATTTCAAATCAGTTTTTGGTGCAGGTGTCTCTAGAATTTTATCCCATTTTCCAAAACGCACTTCCGTATAAAGTGGAACAACAGAAAAATGTTGTATTTTACCAGATAAAGCTGGATTAGCCATCAGACTTGGATCAACTGCTGCTGTTTTTTGTGCTGCTTCCATTGCTATTTCACTTTGTCCACTCATTACCGCTGCAAACCAAAGGAAATGGTAGTTATGAGGAACATAAGCAATAGTATAAATACTTTGAGGATGGGGGGATGCCAGATAGTTACGATCCGCCATCACTCCTTTTTGATTAGCAATAACAGCATCTTGGTAACGTCCCACTCGAATATAGATGTGAGAGGGCATATGGACTAAATGTCCTGAAGCGGGAACGAGATTGCGGAGATTATCAGCAGCTGTAATAGCTAATTTGGGTTGTTCTTTCTCCGTGGCATGGATATAGAGGTGAGTAGCTCCCGGATGCTTAGGATTTCTTTCTAAAACTGATTCTAATGTTGCTAAAATTGGCTTCGCTTCTGGTTTGAGTTCCCCATTATCTTGCCAATAGTCCCAAGGCATGGTATCCATTAGGGATTCTGCGTATAGAGTTGCTACATCTAAATCATCAGGATAATCTTGAACAACCTGCTTCATTGCTTGACCATAAGCTAGATCAAGGGAGGAACGATCTGCCATTGGTTGTTCCGAATAACGCTGTGCTAAAGCTTTAATATAAGCCTGTTCTTTTGGAGATGCGTTGTTACTTAGTGCGATCGCTTGTTGAATTGCTTGCCAAGCCTCTGGTACTTGTTCATCTGCCATTGGTGCATTGATATTTGGTCCTTGAACATAAGCTAGTCCCCAGTAGCACATGGCACAATTAGGATCTAGCCTACTTGCTTCTTTAAAAGCACGAGCAGCTTCAGCATGATTAAAAGCGTAGGCAAGAATTAAACCTTGATCAAAATACTGTTGAGCTAAGTCTGAGGTAGTGGAAATAGGGTAATGATAATTCCCAAGATTATCTCTTAGTTCTACTCGTTCAATTTTTTCCTGGGCAGATGACGCTGAAACTGGAGGATTAAACAGGAAAGGGGATAGTAGAGTAGGAATAATAATTAATCCTAGAGCAACTATAAAACCTATAGTCAACGTTTTAAACTTATGATTAATTTTTTTGTTTCTCATACAGTTCCCCATCCTTCTTGCATCAGTTAGCCTCAGAAAACTGAATTGCTGCATTTAGTCATTAGTCATTTGGTAAGCAGTCAGCCGTCAGCCGTCAGCCGTCAGCCATTTGCGTAGTGTGCCCAAAGGCCAAGGCCACGCTACGCGAACAGTAGTATGGCCATAAGCCATAAGCCATAAGCCATAAGCTGATAGCTGTTCGCGTAGCGTGCGCGTAGCGCTTAAGCTGATAGCTGTTCGCGCAGCGTGCGCATAGCGCATATGCTTACGTCATTTGTAATCAACCAAAGTCTCTTGGTAGTTACAAATCACTAATGACTGATGAGTGTTTACCACAGAAGTGATGACTTATGAAATTGCAGGGCAATTCACATTTGTCCCACCTAAACCACAATACCCATTAGGATTTTTAGCCAGGTACTGTTGGTGATAGCCCTCTGCGTAATAAAACTCAGGAGCATCTATCATTTCTGTGGTAATATTACCATAATTGGCGGCATTCAGAGCTTGCTGATAAGCGTTTTGTGAGGCTTCCGCTAGCTTCTTTTGGTCTTCGGAATAGGTATAAATTCCTGAACGGTACTGAGTACCAGTATCATTGCCTTGGCGCATCCCTTGGGTAGGATTGTGGCTTTCCCAGAAGACTTTCAAGAGTGCTTCGTAACTGATTACTTTTGGGTCAAATACCACCAACACCACTTCATTGTGACCGGTCATGCCTGTACAGACCTCTTGATAGGTGGGGTTAGGGGTGACTCCAGCAGCGTAACCTACTGCGGTAGTGAACACTCCCTCCTGTTGCCAGAATCGGCGTTCTGCTCCCCAAAAACATCCCATGCCAAACATCGCCATTTCCAATCCATCAGGGTAAGGGGGTTTGAGAGGATTGCCGTTGACGTAGTGACGCTCGGGTACTGGCATGACTTCTGAGCGTCCCGGTAAGGCTTCCTCAGGAGTAGGCACGGTCAGCTTTTTCTTAAATCCGAAGAGTACCATCAGTTTTAAATTTTAGTTTTGATCAATGTCTGGACTTACTTAACATTTTGCAACATTTATGACGAAATTACTCATTCATTAGTGGTAACTACCAATAGGCGGTTAAACAGCTATTGGCTAGCTACTAAAGACTAAACACTAACAGGACTAAACACTCTCCGACTCAGGAGGAGGAGGATTTAGCTTTTGCTAGACTACGATATTCCCAAGCTGGAACAAACTTAGGGTCTCGCCACAACCCTCGCCGATATCGTTTGGCATTTGCTTCAGCACTATCGACCATTTCCGCACTGGGGCAATCTTTCAGATAGGGGCGATATACCTGTGCTAGTCCTTCTTTTACTAGGACTTCCTGGACAAAGGTGCCATTGGTTAAGCGTACTTCACTGACGCTGCGCCCATAGCGGTCAGTATCAGTTACGGTCAAAACTACCTGATTATCGCTTTGTTTGACCAGTTCCTGAAGTCGCTCCTTGGCTTTATTTCCCCATTTGAATTGACTTTTGTCTACCAATTTGCGGCTTTGCTTCTCTTTGTTGGAATGGGCAATTTCTGGAGCGTCGATACAGGCAAACCGAACTTTGACATCTTTGCCAAACCTGTCAGCGACGAGAATGGTATCCCCATCAGATACCCGTTTGACAGTGTAATTCCCGATTCCTAACTGGTCTAGAAGGGCGGCACATCCAAAGAGACTCAGGATTAGGACAGAGGCTACTATCGATTTGAAAATGTTTTGGATTAGTTGGCGAGTTGGGTTCATGGTCAATTACTGTTGACGAGTGTACAACAGTTTAACTAAAAAACTCTAGTTGTGCCCTATTCCCTGGTTCAACGCTCCGATCAATCCTACTCTCACATCGAAATTACTGTATACTAATATATCAATCCGAAGTCAAACCTCAGAGAAATCCGTGTTACTCTGGATAACCTCTTCGCCATCTTGCGAGACTTCTAGATTTTTCCATACTTCCATTGGTTACATCCGTTAACCATCCGTTGCTCCAACTGACTACTCTCACAACTCCAACTAGGGATGGCGATAGATTTGACTCTGTATTAATTGATGTTCTCAAGATTCAACCCTAACTACTCAATATGATTATGGTGCTTAAAACGATAACTCTAGTGTCTTCAACTCTAATTTCTTCTCTCTTATGTCTCGGTTGTCTAGGGTTGCCAGCTCAAGCCCAATCCAACACTTTTTCTAATTGCGATCTAGGCGATGATTTAAGTGGTCGTGATTTGAGCTTTGGTAATTTTAGTAACTGTAATTGGAGAAGTATTAATTTAAGAGGGGCTAATTTATCAGGGGCTTATCTAAATAGTATTCTACTTAACCCTAAACTTCAATCTTACCAACGACGGGCGACCGAAGAAGTCAGTTCGGATCTGACCAATGCTAATCTTCAAGGAGCAGATTTAACTCTCGCTAATTTAGAACGAGCCATCCTGACAAATGCTAATTTAGTAGCTGCTCGTTTATTTGATGCTGACTTAACATCGGCTACATTAGAAAATGCTAAATTAGATAAGATTTTTGCTCCTGTGGTAATCTTATATGAGGCTAATTTAAAAGGAGCCACATTAAGTTTGGGGGATTTAACCGGTGCGAGCATGGCTAGCTCTGATTTAAGTAATACCTATTTGTATAGAACCAAATTAAGCTATGCTGACTTACAAAATGCTAATCTAAGTGGGGCTAATTTAACCGAGGCTAATTTGACCAAGGCTAACTTAACAGGGGCTAATTTAACTGGGGCTAATTTGACTGGCGCTAATTTGTGTAATGCCACGATGCCCGATGGTACAGTATCTCAGCAAGGTTGTCCTTAATTTCATGATCAAGCAGTAAATTGTAAATTATGGAAAACGAACTGGCAGCAAAAGCCGAAAAAATACCAGAAATCAAAAATGATGTCTGTCGTACCGCAGTAGTAATGGCGGCCAAACGTGCTATTGAATCGAAAAGGACAGACCGACTTTTTGACGATCCTTTTGCTGCTCAGTTAGTTGGGTCTAAGGAAATACAGTCTTTGATGGATTATTGGGAAAAACAAGACGGTAAAGACCCGAAATCAAATACCCTTCGCATCCAGTTTGTGGCAGTGCGAACTAAATTTTTCGATGATTTTCTGATATCTGTAATACCAGAGGTACGTCAAATTGTAATTTTAGGGGTTGGGTACGATACTAGAGCATATCGCCTACCCTTACCACCTGAATTATGTATATACGAGATTGATTTACCAGAAATCATGTCTCGCAAAGAAGCAATTCTTAAGGATATTCCATCTAAATGTTATCGCCAGTCCATCGCCACAGATTTGCAAAAACCTTGGGTGCATTTATTGACAAAACATGGATATAAATCTAATCAACCTACAGTTTGGTTGATGGAAGGTTTATTGATGTATCTGGATAAAACAGAGATCAATACATTACTGCAAACAATTTCTGATTTCAGTGTCAAAGGCAGTTATTTGGGTGCAGATTTAATAAGTGTAAAGTCGTGGCAGATAGGCTCTAAAACTCAGAAGGGATTAATTAGTAAAAATTGGCGTTTTGGCACAGATGAACCAGAAGAATTATTTGCTAATTATGGGTGGAATGCGTCAGTTATCCAACCTGGAGAAATAAGAGCCAATTATGGACGTTACTCTGTCCAAATCGCACCCCGTTCAGTACCTGGAATGCGACGTTGCTTTATGGTGACCGCTAAAAAAGAATGATGGCTGTTCTAGACTGAATTACATTTTACTTATCAATACAATACTCTAGATTTAATAAGACATAGGGAAACAAACTGGTAAACCATCCCCCCCAAATTTCTTTAGCTTTTTCGCCTTCAATAAAGGAGTTGACAATACGTTGCCATTGCGGATCACTCTTAGGGAGAATCATGCCATAGAAATCACAGGTCAGTGGCTGATCTGGAGATAAGGTGTACTGGGATGAGGAGAGTCCTTGTCTGGTGACTTCTCCAATTAATAAAATGCCATCGCTGGCAAAGGCATCAATATCCCTATTGACTAATGCTTTGACTCCTTGAGACCTACCTATGTCTCCAGGAAAAACTATTTTATGAGCATTAGGATAGGTTTGCTCAATAAATATTTCTGTTAGGCTACTGGGAAGTACTCCAATTTTTAAACTGTCCAGGCTTTGGTAACGATTAAAGACTCTTGGTTGTTGAGAATCCACTAAAAAGTGTGTGCCAGTAATAAAAAATGGTGTCGAGAATTTTATACCTTCAATATCACTCCTAATAGTATTAGGGCCACACTCCAAATTTACAGTTTCATCTCGGACAATAGCAAAGCGATTTTCCAAGGTTGATTGAATGGCAACAACATCTAGTTCTATGGGTTTATTGAGTTGTTGGGCAACTTTGTCTTTTAAGGAATTGAGTAGCTCAAAGCAATACCCTTTCCACTCTCCGTTGGCATCAATGTAGCCAAAAGGAGCAGCATCTTTTCTAATACCAACTTTTATGGTGCCAGTTCGTTTAATTTGGTCTAAAACCGTTTCTGAACGCTTCCGTATTGGCTCAATGGCAAGTTGTGGTATGATACTTTGGGGAGCTTGACTGCCAAAAGATTCCTCTAGTTGTTCTGGAGTTAAAGATTTGACTAAATGTAGCTCTAGAGAATTCTCAGAGAGGAATTTGGCATAGGTAACACTAAGGTAAGGTCGATAGTTTTGCAAATCCCGAATATGAGTATTAACAAAAGCTAAGCTTAAGGCTTTTAGGTAAGAAAGTCCGACCTGAGGATTGGAACCAAGTAGTTCTCTAGGAAACAGGGCAAAATCCTCGCCCGATGCACCACTAGTGGAGAAGTGGTTGCCATCAACAATCATTGCCAGATATTTTTCTGGGGTATTGAGCCAGATGAAGGGGTGAATCTGTTCTGGGACAGTTGGTGCTACGATGTCGTGGCTACCTGCCATAATCATGACTGGCACTTGAATTTTACCCAAGCTAGCTGGACCAAGGGCTGTGCTGGTAATAGGATTAACAGCGATTACAGCTTTGACCCGTGGATCCTGCAAGTCATAATTAAACGGGGGTAAGCGATTGGCAAGGCATTGGAGTAGTACAGAGAGATTGAAGGTTGGGTCTTGATCAGGACACACTTGGCGCAGTCTTAAATCATTAATTTCTGCACCTGCTACTGCTAACGCTGTGTAACCCCCAAAGGAATGACCAATCACACCAACCTGTTCCAGATTCAGCTTATTAGCAAAATTAGGGTCAGATTTAGATAGGTCTTCGAGCTCATCGAGTACATATCTAATATCTAAGGGTCGTTCAATAAACTCTACCGGATTGATTCCATTGGCTAGTCCCTGTAGTACAGCTTGAGAGTATTCAACATTACTCCCGACGTGTTCAGGAACCGCTACAGCAATGCCATGGGATGCTAAGTGTTCTGCTAAATAGGTGAAATGGTTGCGATCTGAGGCAAAGCCATGGGACATGACTACTAAGGGGGCTGGTTTTGAATTGCCTTGGGGTAAGTACAAAGCAACCTCAAACTTGGTTTCTCCGGATAACCCTAGAGGGGATTGACGGCGGCGACCGGAAAGGGTGATGACTTGGTCTGTGAATTGATAAGAACCAGGTTGTTGTAAGTCTGTTAACTGGGACACATCAACGGTATTCTCGGCAGCGGCTTCTCGGGTGGCTTGGTTTGCGATCGCATTCACCGCTGCATCTCGATATCGAAATAGGGTAGCTAGCTCTTTTTGGACATCGAAGATATACTCAGTATCAATCAACATCCCCTCGGTGGGGAACTGGCGCACTATATTCATTAGAGTTAGACCTTCGGAGTCAGCTGCTGCCAAAACCAGCGCCCCCCGAAGACTATGTAAACCATTGCGACCAGGGTGGGTTTTAATCATCTTTCCCAAACCTTCCAGAAAGGCTTCTCCCATGGGGGATTTACCTAAGCGGGAGATGGCCACAGGACTGATTTTAATCCGCTTTTGGAGTAGCATCCGCAACTGTTCCAAGGCTTCTGGGTTCAGCATTTGGGCGTAGAACTCAAATTCCTTAGTAATTCTGCCCTCATTGGCGAAAATCTCGATGGATTCCCGGGAAAGGGACAATTTTAACGGACCATAGTTAAAGTAAATGTATTCTGCACTAAGGGCTGGCTTTGGTGTGACTACTGTGGGGAGTATTCCTAAACCAAGGAATAAGCAAGTACATAAAAAACCTAGTAGTTTCTTGGGCTTGGCTTTTGCTTTCACTAGTCTACTGTTCTCAGTCTTAGGCTTGATGAGGAAGATTATAATACAAACGAAGAGCAATGTATTGTTGAGACTTCTAGTTATAATAATTAATTAATTCAAGTCATCGGTAAGTGAATAATTTGGTCTTGATATTATTGATCATAATAGCATTGTGCAATTATAATTAATTTTTCAATTGCCTTTCAACTCAGCTTGTCTTTCTGCTTTGATTTTCCTAGGTGTTCTGCTAGCAGTGAGCATCCTACTCCTAGGGCGTGTGATCAATTAAGCCAGATTACGGCAGCAGCCAGATCAATTACTTAGCGCGAAAGTTACCAGGCTGGCTTATCGTAGCGCGTCGCTTACCCTCGATATTGCTTGAGTCGGGCAAGGATTTGAAGGGGTGCTTGACAAAAAGTTCTCAATTTGATAACTTCTTAAAAGAAGACCAAGTGAATCTATAGGGTCTTGAATAACGACGTACTCAATTTAGTTCTAGAGAGGTATCTATGAACAGGACTGCATTGAGACTACTCGTAATTAGCCGATATACAATTGAATCTGAATCGCGAAAAACATTTCGGATTCTAGGAGGTTTTTGTATATTGGGCATTACGAGTGGTCTGCGACAACTGGTGATGCCCTTGCTTGTAATGTTATGAGTGTCTTAATGCTCCCTGCAAGGAGATCTCGTTGAATCCTTCCTCGGAGATATTGACATGCATACTGTAATTACTTTCGACATCGCTAAGTTTTTGCACAACCACCCGGAATCAACCGAATACATAGCTGCCTGGTTCAAGCTTGTAGAAACAGGACAGTGGTCTAGCTTTGAGCAAATGCGTCAATCTTTTCCCTATCTTGAAGGTAAAGAAAGTAACGCTTTATTTACGATTGGATGCGGTCGTTATACCCTTAAAGCTCGTATCAACTTCAAATACAAGCATATAGTTGTTCGCAATATTATTGCGAACGCGGATTATGATAGACAAGACCTATGAAACCATTCCAAAAAGCTATCTTGATTTGGTAAAAGAACACCCACTTCTTCCCATTGTGTCTGAGGCGGAAGAAGAGGCTGCCAAAAATCTCATTAACTTGCTTCTAGATCTAGAGGCATGGGTCGAGTTAACTGAAGATCAAGATAGTTACCTTGCTACTTTGACTGTACTATTGCACGACTATCAGAGCAAGAAACCATTAATTTCAGATATTCACGGGATTGACTTACTCAAGCTGCTCATCAAGGAACATGGATTGCGTCAGCAAGACCTAGTTAGCATTTTTAAGACGAAATCAATTGTTTCAATGATATTAAGTGGCAAAAGAAATCTAACCGTGGAACATATCCAGAAACTGGCAGATTATTTCAAATGTTCCCCTTCTGCCTTCTTCCCAAGATAAATCTAAGTGTAACCAGGAGAAGGAATTGGAGTTCTTATCCTGGTCACTATCTATTCCATAGACAGGAGATAAAAATCATGTGGGATGAGTTATTGATTGAAGCTGGCAAACGCCTAGGGTTTATGTTTTTTGGTTATATTGCCAAAGAGGGACTGAAAAGGGTTTTCCAACACAAGCGCAACAATAGTGGTCAGTTAATACCTGACATTTATGGAACCGATTTATTGCGAGTAATTCTGAAGGAGCATTATCTTCACTATCAAGATATTATAGATATTTTAGGTTCCGAAGCAACATGTAATTTAATTGTTAGTGGTCAACAAGAATTGACAATTGGACACATCCAAAAGCTGTCTAAACGTTTGTTGATTTCACCTATGGCATTTCATCCGTTATAAGAGGATATCTGAAAAGTTTTTTGATACTGCATTTTGCCCCCCTAGCCCCCCAACTTTGGGGGGAACAAGAGTCCATTTGCTTCTGAAAGTCCCCCGAGCGAGCAATCCCTCGCTCGGGGGATTTAGGGGGCTTGGATGTAGCAAATTAGACTTCTCAGACAACCTCTAAGCTGTTGTGCATTTAAACTGTATATTATTGAAATTAATTAAAAAAGTGGTGCGTTACGGGGTGGGCTATTTCAACCAGGCACTCAGAGGCGGAAAATCAGGGTTAGCCCACCCCTAACACACCCTACGGGGCGAGAGCGACAATCAAAACTATTGGACAATTCTCCGCCATCTTCCCCATCTGTTTAATTTTCTATTACAAATCGGGCAAATATGACTACTACTTCCACTGGACGCTGGCAATTCTGGATTGATCGAGGTGGTACCTTTACTGACATTGTGGCAAAACGCCCGAATGGGCAGTTGGTAATTCATAAGCTGCTGTCGGAAAATCCTGAACGGTACCAAGATGCTGGAGTACAGGGAATTCGAGAGATTTTAGACATCCCCGTTGGTAAGCCGATACCAAGTGATGCCATTGAAGCGATCAAGATGGGAACCACAGTAGCCACCAATGCGTTGTTGGAACGGAAAGGCGATCGCACTGTCCTAGTGATTACTAAGGGCTTCCAAGATGCGTTGCGCATTGGTTATCAAAATCGCCCCAATATCTTTGCCCGTGAAATTGTGCTCCCTGAAATGCTCTATGAACGGGTGATTGAGATAGAAGAACGCTACAGTGCCCAGGGTAAAGAGCTAACCCCAATCAATCTGGCTCAAACCCGCCAATCCTTGCAAGCTGCTTATGATGACGGTATTCGTAGCTGCGCCATTGTCTTGATGCACGGCTATCGCTATCCCACTCATGAGCAGGAAATAGCGAGCATCGCATTAGAGATTGGTTTTACCCAAATATCAGTATCTCATCAAGTCACCCCTTTGATGAAATTAGTCAGTCGGGGGGATACCACAGTGGTTGATGCCTATTTATCACCGATTCTGCGTCGCTATGTAGATCAGGTAGAACAACAGTTGCAGCTTGGCGGCTTGACCAATGAAGCTTTGGAAAATAACCTTCAACCTACCCGACCTGAAGGCTTACGGGGAAAAACCTCTGGACTATTGATGTTCATGCAGTCAAACGGAGGACTGGCGGACGCGCAACAGTTTCAAGGGAAGGATAGTATTTTATCAGGACCTGCTGGCGGTATTGTCGGAGCAGTACAGACTAGTCGAATTGCTGGTTTTGAGAAGATCATTACCTTTGATATGGGTGGCACCTCTACAGATGTAGCCCATTATAACGGGGAATACGAGCGTACCTTTGAAACTGAGATTGCTGGGGTACGGTTGCGCACGCCAATGATGGCAATTAATACAGTAGCTGCTGGTGGTGGCTCCATTGTCCAGTTTGATGGTGCCCGTTATCGGGTAGGACCAGAGTCAGCTGGGGCAAATCCAGGTCCTGCTTCCTACGGTAAGGGGGGTCCGTTGACGGTGACCGATTGCAATGTGATGGTAGGGAAGTTGCAGCCAGGCTTTTTTCCCAAGGTGTTTGGAGCGGATGGTAACTTACCGTTGGATGCTGAGGTGGTAAGGCAGAGGTTTGAAGGATTAGTAGAGCAGATTGGGGATAACCGCAAACCAGAGGAAGTAGCAGCAGGATTTTTAGCGATCGCAGTCGAGAAGATGGCCAATGCCATTAAACAGATTTCTCTACAACGGGGCTATGACGTTTCCGAGTATACCCTATGTTGCTTTGGCGGTGCTGGTGGCCAACATGGGTGTTTAATTGCGGAAGCCTTAGGGATTAAGCGAGTGTTCATTCATCCCTTTGCTGGAGTATTGTCCGCTTATGGCATGGGTTTAGCCGATATCAGGGTATTGAAAGAACAGTCAGTTGAAGCTGAGTTAGTAGAGGGGTTGGAGTTAGAGGGAATTTTGGCCAAGTTGGTGGCTCAGGGAATAGAAGAGTTGAACCACAACCATACCCAGGATCGGAATAGTAACGAGATTGACGTCATTCGGCGAGTCCATTTGCGCTATGAGGGCACCGATTCAGCCTTGGTTGTTGGGTTTGGTCGGATTGATCAGATCACGGAAGAGTTTGAGGGATTGCATCAACAGCGCTATGGATTTATCGTGCCAGGGAAAACGTTGATGGTCGAAGCGGTTTCGGTAGAGTTAGTAAAGCGGATGGCTATCCCAACAGAACCGATACGGTCTCGTCAGAGTGGGGAAATGTGTGCTCCCGTTGCCACAGTGCAAATCTATACCACTAATCGGTGGTGGGATACCCCTGTGTTTAGGCGAGAGGATTGGCAGCCAGGGGATTCGGTGCTGGGTCCGGCATTAATTATTGAGGCAACTGGAACTAATGTGATTGAGCCTGGTTGGAAAGCAGAGGTGAATGAACGGAATCATTTGATTTTAGTTAAATCTGATTTGGTAGACCAGCAAGACAACCTGGAAAGCTTGACAAATAGCACTATAGATCAGCTGCAACCAAATACTGTTCAAGCATCACCCCATCCTGACCCTGTCATGCTGGAAATCTTTAACAATCTATTCCGTTCCATAGCAGAGCAAATGGGGACAACTCTCCAAAATACCAGTTATTCAGTCAATATCAAGGAACGGCTAGACTTTTCCTGTGCGATTTTTGACCAACAAGGGCAATTGGTAGCGAATGCCCCCCATATTCCAGTGCATTTGGGGTCAATGAGTGAAAGTGTCCGCAGCTTGATTGATGCCCATGGTGATAGTCTTAAACCTGGGGATGTCTATATTCTCAACAATCCCTACAACGGTGGCACTCATCTCCCAGATGTCACCCTTGTTACTCCAGTTTTCCTCAACTCTTCCCTAGGGCTAAAGGAACCTTCTCCCCTGTCTCCTTTATTTTTTGTAGCTTCCCGAGGACACCATGCTGACATCGGTGGTATCACTCCCGGTTCCATGCCTCCTAATAGTACCAGCGTCTTGGAAGAAGGGGTATTAATTGACAATTTCCTGCTGGTTGAGAATGGTAAATTCCGAGAAAATGAAATAACCCAACTTCTGTTAGGGGGTCAATATCCAGTCCGGAATCTGACTCAGAATATAGCTGATTTACAGGCACAGATTGCTGCCAATGAGAAGGGTGTACAAGAGTTACGGCAGATGGTAGCCCACTATGGATTAGAGACAGTGCAAGCCTATATGGGTTATGTCCAAGATAATGCTGAGGAGTCGGTGCGCCGAGTGATTGATGTGCTCAAAGATGGCAGTTTCAGCTATCAGTTAGATGGGGGTGCTAAGATTCAGGTCACTATCACTATTGACCGGAACAACCGTAGTGCCAAGATTGATTTTACCGGTACCTCGCCTCAGTTAGATAGTAATTTTAATGCACCGTCAGCGGTATGCAAAGCAGCAGTGCTATACGTCTTCCGCACCCTAGTGGATGATGATATTCCCCTCAATGCCGGTTGTCTGAAACCTTTGGAGGTAATTATTCCGGAAGGTTCTATGCTCAATCCCCGTTATCCAGCAGCAGTGGTAGCCGGAAATGTGGAAACATCCCAAGCAATAAGCGATGCGATCTATGGTGCTTTAGGAGTGATGGCGGCTTCTCAGAGTACTATGAATAATTTTACTTTTGGCAATGAGCGCTATCAATACTATGAAACTATTTGTGGAGGCTCTGGGGCAGGGGTTGATTTTGATGGCACAGATGCAGTACATACTCACATGACCAATTCTCGCTTAACTGACCCAGAAGTCTTGGAATGGCGATTTCCAGTACTTTTGGAAAGGTTTGGAATTCGTCCGGATAGTGGCGGTAAGGGCGTTCATTGTGGGGGTAATGGCGTAATTCGCCAGATTCGTTTCCTAGAACCTATGACCGCAGGAATTCTATCTGGACGTCGAGTGGTCAAGCCTTTTGGGTTAAATGGTGGTGAAGCGGGTGCTTTGGGAAAAAATTATGTGGAACGGAAGGATGGAACTGTTGAGGAGTTGGGTAGTACTGGGGTAGTGGAAATGAATACAGGTGATGTGTTTGTGATTGAGACCCCTGGAGGTGGGGGATTTGGTTTTGTTAGTCCTGATCGTGAATCCTAATTGGTGGGGACGAATGCGATGTTCCTTTGGAACCGCTTCGCGAACGGCTCTGCCGCGCCAAAGGCGTTCGCATTGGTTTATCCTTTGGGCTAGGGCGTGTTTTCAAACTATAACCACAACAAAATTAATCCGATTTCTAACATAGCTGTATAATTTATAGCAAGTTTTTCGTATCGGGTAGCGATGGGGCGAAACTGTAAGAGGTCTGTCTGGCAGGTCTCGCCACGGCGCTCCAGTTGCGGAGTATCCTTTGAATGCCGTTGACCACTTGTCGGTGGGAACGAAGTTACCGTAAGAAGAGTGGGAACGAAGTTACCGTAAGAATAAAGAAGCCTTTATAGGCGACAGTCTGTGAATCATAAGTTTAAGTTATATGAAATAAGG
>NZ_CEYLVT010000155.1:0-17487 GCF_982860115.1 Moorena sp. | reverse complement strand
GGAGTAGGGAGTAGGGAGTAGGGAGTAGGGAGTAGGGAGTAGGGAGTAGGGAAGTATGAGTTCCCTACTCCCTTTTTTTTCAATTCTATATTTACATCTTAAACTAAAAGATTATATCAGTTAGCAGCTTTGCCATCAAAAGAAGAACAATTTCCCCCCAACCCATCCACAATGGCACAGGTATTGCTAGTAATCATGCCAATATAAGTTCCAGTATCACTCCCTTTTTCTCCTAGACCATCAGCCAATAACTTTTGGTCTGAGAGTTTAACCTTTGCTTCTCTGGCGACAGTGCCAATAACCTTATCATTTGCTGTTACTTCCGCGAAAATTGTTGGCACCTTACTTTTTTTAATCTTCTGTACCAGTTCTTTCACCCGTGCTGCTGTCGGTGCTTCTTCTCCGCTAATCCCTTGCAACGCATCAGAATCAGAAAAACCGTAAGCGTTAATGTAGTACCCTAGGGCATCATGGGTAGTAATTAGTTGGCGTTGCCCTTTGGGTATAGTGGCAACTTGTGCTTTTACCCAAGCATCCAACTGTTCCAGGTTAGTGGTTAGCTGTTTGGCATTCTTGGCATACAATTCCTGATCATCTGGGTTAAGTGCTGCCAGTTGGCTACGAATTACTTCTGCCATCTTGATAACATTTTGGACATTATGCCAAATATGGGGGTCGGGCTCTAGTTCCTCATCACTGTGAGCTGATCCTGTCTTTTCTTCCTCATGGTCATGGTCATGGTGATCATCATGGTGATCATCATGACCATCCTTATGGTCATCCTTATGGTCATCCTTTTCTTGCTCGTGATCATCGTGGTGATGTGCTTCCGCCATAATTGGACTAGGCACAGCTTGATCATGCACCGCTATTTTAGGAGCTGGTGTATTAGTGGCTTGAACTAATTTAATAACTTCTGGTTCAAAGTCGTAGCCACCGTATAGAACTAGTTGGGCTTGCTCTAGGGATTGGCGAGCTGAGGTGGTAGCTTTGTAGGTATGAGGGTCTTGACCTGGTTCAATCAGACAGGTCATATCAATGGTATCTTGGGCAATTTCTGTTGTTAAGTCACAAAGCACACTGTAGGATGCTACCACTAGTGGCTTCTCCCTTGATGAGGTTTCACTGCTTTCACTACAACCACCTAGTGCTACACCAAAGGCGAAAGCAGCACTAGCTAAGAGCGTCCGAAGTTTAACTGGTAAGGGTTTCAGCATAGATTAACCCGCTTAAATTAGTAGCTATCAAGAACAAGAATCATTTTACAAGGCTTAGACTGAGAACGACAATCAGTTGCAGGCACGGTAAACTATGATATAGCAGTCCTAAATGATTCGTGAAATATATTGGCTAAAGTGATCGCTATAACCCTTGCCCAGCAACGATTCCAGATTTGGCTGATTTTACAAATGATTTAGGATTGCTATAGTGGTAGTCGTTTTCACAAAACCTAATGTTAGAAGTCCATAACCTAGGAGTCTGTTACCGAGACACTTGGGCTATTTGTGATATATCCTTCTCCCTCCAGCCAGGACAATTAACTGGCTTACTGGGACCCAATGGTGCTGGTAAAAGTACTATGGTGAAGGCGATGCTGGGACTGATTCCAGCAGTGAAGGGGGTAGTGAAATTGGCAGCCCGTCCGCTCCGGAGTCAATTAAAACGAGTCGCTTATGTTCCTCAGCGATCGGAAATTGATTGGGACTATCCGATTACGGTATGGAATGTAGTGATGATGGGTCGTACAGTCCACACCGGTTGGTTTAGGTCTCCTAGTCGCCAATCTAGAGAAATTGTTAAGGATGCGTTAGAACGGGTGGGCATGTTCGAGTATCGCCACCGTCAAATTGGCGAACTCTCTGGTGGACAGCAGCAGCGGGTATTTTTAGCGCGGGCTCTAGCTCAACAAGCCGAGTTATTATTTTTTGATGAGCCATTTGTGGGCATCGACAAAAAGACAGAAGACATTCTTTTTGAAGTTTTTACTGAACTTAAATCCCAAGACAAAACCTTACTAGTGATCAGCCATGACTTAGGAGAAACCTTAGCTAATTATGATCAACTCCTCTTATTGAATAAGCAACTGATTGCTGTGGGTTCAAGGACCCAAGTGCTGACACCGGAAAACCTGAGCAAGGCTTATGGTAAAGTGATGAGTTTAGTAGGAGCTTGATGGCTTAGTGTTGAGTGCTTAGTTTTGAGTGCGGAGCCTGCTAAGCCCGTCAGTCCCAGAGTTGGAGAGTAATACGTGTTATGGTTCACTGTTCAGCAATGAACCCAACGTAATATATACTGATCCTTGCTGGGCTGGAAAATTGATCAAACAGGATATCACAAGACTCATGACTGACTCTCAAACTGGTCGGATGTTGCTTTCCCATAACTTTGAACTATCAGACGATAGTTTTCCTGAACTCAACCGAGAAGAATTTACTCAGGTATTTGCTGAAGGATTAAGTAACTATCCATCCTTAAAGTGTCGTAAGTTAGATCATCCCCATTGGATGGTTGAGATTTTATTCCCTACTCAAGAGTTTACCCCACCTCAAGTTGGAGAATTGTGCGCTAAAGCTCTAGACGAGAAGCGGATTAGTCAAAAAAAGGGAGATTTTATGCCAGATATCTTAATATTAGGAGGTTTAAAGAAAACTCCACCGTTAAGTAATTCTCCTGATACTCTTCAAACGGGAGAATGGGGAGTTGATGTTGTAGAAACGACCTCAGCAGACCAATTTTTAACAGCCCTAGGATGGGAAGAAAAAACAGCTGGTAAAACCATCGATAATGTTTTCAAGATTGAAAAAATAAATAATGCTGCATCCTGAAGTTACAGCATTTTTAAATTGAGTGAGTTTTTTAGGAGGGAGAAGGATGAAATAGTTTGGAGGTTTTTGGTATTCTTAAAAATCCGCAATAAGATTGTTAATTCCCTATTTATATAGCAATTATCTATGCCATGAGGTACAAATGGATCCCCCTAAATCCCCCTTATCAAGGGGGACTTTGAGGTTTAAAAGTGTACTTCATAAATCCTAGAAACGCTATAGATGCTATTGACACTTAATAAAAATCTCCCCATCTCCCCATCTCCCCATCTCCCCACACTCCCTATTACCTATTCCCTTTGATTTATTATGAATTGGCTGATTGAGCCCCTAGGTTTTGAATTTATGCGGAATGCGATCGCAACGGCTGTGCTGTTGGGGATATTAGGCGCAGTGGTAGGCAGCTACTTAATTGTACAACAAATGAGCCTGATGAGTAGTGTGATTGCCCATGCGGTTTTACCTGGTCTCTCAATCGCATTTTTTTTAGGAATAAATATCTCTATTGGTGCCTTTATTGCAGGTGTCCTTAGCGCTTTAGTTGTTGCCGTAATTCCTCAGCGTACGCGAGTCAAAGTGGATGCAGCAATGGCGTTGACTTTCAGCAGTTTTTTAGGGTTGGGAGTGATACTAATTACGGTGCTGAAAACTAACCAACTTGACTTAGAAAATATTCTTTTTGGTGACATCTTAGGGGTGAGACCAGGAGATGTCTGGCAAACCCTGGTGATTACAGGACTAATTTTACTATTAACAAAGTTATTCTATAAAGAGCTATTATTCTATACCTTTGATCCCTTGGGAGCCCAAGCTAGCGGTTTACCGGTAAAAGTCATTTATTTTGGGTTAATCTTGGCGATTACTCTCACCATTGTGGCCAGTATGCAGACGGTAGGGGTGTTGCTGGTTATTTCTATGTTAATCGGACCCGCCACTACGGCTTATTTATTAGTAAAAGAATTACATCACATGATGGGTTTAGCCTCAATGATTGGAATTTTTTCTAGTGTCAGTGGCATGTATATAAGCTATTATTTTAATTGGCCATCAGGTCCAGCAATTGTAATGGTAATCTTTGGCTTATTTCTCCTGGCATTTTTGTTTAGCCCAAGGCAAGGTATTCTCACGGAGCCAGCGATAGCAGGTCGCCCGGCTAAGTTATTGAATCTGCTGAAAGAATTATTGAGATTGAATCGATAAGAATAATATCAAGTTTAGTTTAAGACTTATAAATATTAGAGAATAGGCACTAGGTACTAGGTCATAAGTACTAGTAAACTTGGAATAAAAAATTATCACAATTGATTAAATAGTCCTATAGATACATTAGGATGTTCAACATTCTAGAGTATACTGAAGAAATCAATAATAGTGTAGTGTAAGGGCTAGCAATACCCATGCACTAGACCTCAGCTTACTCTAATCTCTGGTCATGGTTGAAAAACTTACAGTTAAAAATTTTGCTGGTATCGAGGAACTAGAGATTGAGGTTAAACGAATCAATATCGTGATTGGACCTCAAGCTAGTGGTAAAAGTGTATGTGCTAAACTTCTTTTTTACTTTAAAAACTTTGTTTGGAAAATTTTAGCTACAGTAGAAAATGAACAAAGTGAACATTACCTAGATTCAAACTACTCTCAAACTTTCCAAGACTACTTTCCCCCAAAGTCATGGGGAGAGCATAATTTTTACATTAAGTATGAAATATCTACTGTTTTTATTGAAATTACCAGAAATAAAGAAAATAAAAATAAAATTAATATTACTTATTCAAAAGTATTTCAGGAAATAAAACAAGAACTATTAAAAATAAAACAAGAAAGATTATCTGAACTAATAGATTTAGATGAAATACTCTCTAACAAACTTTTAGAAAGTATACAAAAAATATGGGAGCGGAGAAAAATTATCGAAAAAAAATATGATAAAAATTATGAATTCGAGCTATTGAAAAGAAGATTTTTGTTCAGTAGGGAAATTATAAGAGAACAGTTAATAGAATTTTTGGTGATTTCATTATGCGATGAGGCAGCTTATACCCAGCTTTTTATTCCTGCTGGTCGCTCTTTCTTTGCTAACCTCCAAAGTAGTATATTTTCTTTGATGTCTAATAAGAGTGTTATCGATCCATTTCTGATCGAGTTTGGTTCTACTTACGAAAGTATAAAAGGGTTGAATGTGAGAATGATCAATCAAACTAAAAATAGGAAAGAAAAAGAGATAAACGATGAAATCGACCGGCTAATCAAGAAAGCTTTATGTGGGGAACATATACAGGAAGAAGGCGAAGATTTTGTGAAGATGGCAGATGGAAGACGGATTAGTATTGCCAACTCTTCTTCTGGTCAGCAAGAAACATTTCCCCTGACGATTATACTTTCAGCATTACCTTTTTTAGTTGATGAGGATTCGGCTGGACAAACTGTTTATATTGAGGAACCAGAAGCTCATCTATTTCCAAGCGCACAACGAAATATTATTGAGTTAATCGCCTGTGTCTTCAATTCTGATCGGGACAAACTTCAATTCTTTATCACCACCCATAGTCCTTACGTCCTAACTGCAATCAATAATCTGATTCAAGCTGGTATGCTCTATGAAAAATATAGCCAGGATACCTTACCTAAATTAGAAAAAATCGTTCCTAGATATAAAGCCCTGAGTACCTCTGATTTATCAGCCTATGTCCTAGAAAATGGCAAGGCTAAAAATATTTTATACAATGATACTGGCTTGATCGATGCCAATCTTATTGACGGTGTTTCTGATCAGCTAGCCATTGAGTTCGATGAACTGCTGAACTTAGCTTAAGTATTTATGAAATCTTGCCTAGGGTGTGAGGAATATAAGGATGACAAAAAAATCGTATTATCAGAAAACAGAAGTAAACTAACGTTCCTCAATCCCAAGCGAGATAAAATAAGAATAATTAAAGTTGATGGCTGCGCTATCGTAGATAATAAAACTCTGCGCTGTGATTATCTCCTTGTTCCTACTAATAAAGTAGAAATTTATGTAGAGTTGAAAGGAAGTAAGATTAAACATGCAGTTGAGCAGATAGAATCGACTATTAGGTTACTTTCAGATAACCCACAAAAAATCAAAAAGCTGTGCTTTGTAGTTTCTACTCGCGTTCCGAAGCTAACAACGACTATACAACAGCTGAAAATTAAGTTTAGTAAGCACTATAATGCTAGTTTAATAGTTAATAATACTCCAGATACTTATGATTTAAGTTCCGTTACCATCTAGGAAAAAAGTACGTAAGCCTATGCTTAGGCTTCTTCTTCTTGACTTTCTTGAGAGTAAAGTCACTGTATGCTCCTTCAGTCTCCTGATTTTGAGGCTAACTGGTTGAGCTGTGTCTATTTTATAGGGAAGTCCGAAGAAAGGTGACAATGACTCAACTGGAGCTATTTAATACTGCCTCTATCACCAGTCTTAAAAAAGTCATAAATGTAGCTAGTGTCCCCCAACGTAGCCCATTTCGCTATGCTGGTGGTAAAACTTGGCTAATACCCCAAATTCGCCAATGCTTGTATAATAAAGGTGGTACAGATAAGGAACTTTTTGAACCTTTTGCTGGTGGAGATCGTGAAACCCGCGAATGTGGAATGACCAGGAATCTTTATAACTCCGATGCTGAAAGTCGCCCTTCGATTGGCTCGTATTCATCTTCCAACAGCCAAGTTTGGGTTTCATCATAGGTTGCTCCAGTAAACACAACCTTGTAATTCTCAGCAGGATCGTACACACGACAACTACCTGATGAATTACCGAGTAACAGCAGGATGTACGGAGGGGATAGCATGGGGTCAATCCAAACTTCAGCGAAATCCCACTCACTATTGGCTGGGTCGAGTACGGGGAATAACATGGTATTGGTTTTTTCCATCAATTTTCACCTCTCCATAAAACAAGGGAGTGCTTGGGCTACCATCGGGGCTGATTCTGTAACCAATTGAATCAGCGAAGAACAAACCGTAACGCTCATATCCTCGTATGACTCCGGTAAACTCTCCTGTCTCTATGATGGCTTGAGCAACTCTTTCCATTGTGGCTTGATTGTTAAAAACATGAGCCGATCGGCCTCGCCTGAGTAACCGCTGTACTTGTGGTGTGCCAGGTAGATGCTTGGCAATGTGTCTAGAATCCAGAAAAATCTCACGATCGATGCCACTCATACACTAGAAAGATCGAGTGTTTTGAGCATACCAAATTTATGGTATGGAGCAAGACCACAAAACCCCCTCAACTGCAGCTGTATGGCAGGTCATTTTAATAGTGGTGGAATTCTGGCTGATGGTGCTAGCTTTATGAAAAATGGGGAAAATGGTAAAGGAATCACCTCACGCTGGTATCCTGAAACCTTGAAAAAGCGTATACTTTCTATTGATAAAATCAAGACAAAAATTAAATTTATTGCCGGGGATGGGTTTGAGGTTTGTGAGCAAAATTATCACCGCAACGATGCTATTTATTTCATTGAGCCACGTTATCTAAAAGCTGGTCGCAGGCTCTATCGCTATTCAGCAGTTTATCATGAAACTGTATTTAAACTTGCTAGCCAATTGGAAGGCGATTTCTTAATGAGCTATGACAATACAGAAGAAATAAGGGATCTAGCAAGTCGCTATGAATTTGCTGTACAACCTATTGCTATGAAAAACACTCATCATGCTGAGAAGACAGAATTGCTGATTGGCCGAAATTTGGATTGGTTTTTAGGGGAGTGATTATGTGAAGGCTGACCCAAACGATGTTGGCGTAGCCTTCCCGAAGGATAGCCGATAGTCTGGGGCGACTCCTTCGGGAAGGTTAATTAGGCACGCCAAGGCTTGTGGTAGCTGGGTTTCGTACCTCAACCTAGCCTAGGATAGGACTACTGAGCTTACCGGACAAGGCAGAAATCTGGAAGGTCTTCAATTGGAATTCCCTCATCGCAGGGGCCAGTAAACTTGAATGCCTCTGCTTCAATAAAATCACCAGTAACATTACCGACTAGATCATAGTTTCCTGAGAGTTCCAACTTTTTGACTGGTGCTCCTTCTTTCAAGTCATCTTCTCTCAGCTCGACCCAAATAATATTGGGGGATAAAGTTGATTCAAAGTAATAAACGTTGCTAAGGTGATTTGCTGCTGTTCGCCAAATGGTAGGGGAAATATTGGGTTGTTCTGGATCACTTGCTCCGAATGGAACTGATACATTGCGCATGACCGACATTACATTGGCCAGTGTTTGTCTGTCGGACTGAGGAGTAGGTAGATTCTTTAGGTAATAGCTCGCTCGTACATACCTGTCAGCTGCTCGGCGTGTTCCAGGTAGCATAGCATCGCCACCTACTGACTCCCAATAACCATTGAGTGCTATTTGCTCCTCGTAGATAGGAGAGTTGGTCATCACCGCAAATTCCTTTCCATGGTGAATAACCAGCTTGCCTTCGAGGTGTTCAAAGATAGCCGAGTCACCCAGTGGATCTGAAAGAGAAAAATGGAGTGTAGGGGGATGGGTGAGACCGCTGTCGCTAGGAAGCGGTGAGGCAACGACTTGCAACTCATCGTTCTCCAATGCACTTACGGCTTCCTGAACCGTTGCAAAATTGTCCAAAATATACTGAGTATATG
Source organism: Moorena sp. (assembly GCF_982860115.1). Lineage (NCBI taxonomy): Bacteria > Bacillati > Cyanobacteriota > Cyanophyceae > Coleofasciculales > Coleofasciculaceae > Moorena > Moorena sp. The sequence goes on along the minus strand of NZ_CEYLVT010000155.1, from coordinate 9,036 downwards.
CTGACCATGATATTCCCTCACGGGAGGTGTCACGCTCGCCGAAATCTGCTTCGCCAAGATACAGCATATTTGCCATCAAGCCTTTTTCATTCAACCCGTCAGCAGTAGCTGTATCGAAGCCAGCAGCGATCACAGTTCCATATTTTGACTTCCACTCAACAGAATTATTACCTACTACCCCATCTCGCTCCATTCCAGCCGGAAACATCCATAGATTGGATTTAATGTCTTCATACCAATCCATATTGCGGCCAGTGACAGCATAGGTCGGTGTGACGTCTTTTGTATAAGACGCATGAAGGACCCGTGAACATGCTTGAGCATCACTCAAAAAAACCAGATTTATGATTAACCCACAGATCAATAATGCTTTGAAAGTTCGCACAATGAAGTGCATAACTTATGCCTCCTGTCTTTATGCATGTAGATTGCACCAGTAAGGAATGTATCATATCCTTCCAAATTTCTCTAGACCTCGCCACTAGTGATCGTGCCACGATCCCAACCTACCTTTGAGAACCTGGCAACTCAAAGGACTTGGACTCACGAGCAAGCGCTACCATAATCAGTACCTCTGACCTTGGCGACTCGGAGGGATTGGAATTATAGGCGATCGCCCCGCTTTTACCGAAAAAATTGGGTAATCGCGCCCCGTCCTTATAGGACGGCTTTCTTTTTAAGCTAAAACTTGACAGTTTTCACAGAGCGTGTTAGTTTATTAATATAAACAATAAAGTAAAAAGCTAGATAAATACTATCTAATCAATAAGTAGGCAACGTAAAAAATATGTACGAGATACATATTGCGTAATTTGGTCTAACGACTTAAACGTCTATGAAAAAAGTTAGATTAAAAAAGTATCTATCTATTTATAAGAGCTGATTCCTAAAGTAAAGATTAAGAGGCTAATCGACGAATCATCAATCGAATTAGAGACCCATAAATCATTGCCTCACTATTCTCGACATGCATCTCGTAATCTTTGCTCAGACGGCGATACCGATTTAACCATCCAAAAGTTCTCTCAACCACCCAACGTTTGGGTAAAATCTCAAAAGTGTCAGTAAGACGTTTAATGACCTCGACACCCGCCCCACAGAGTTGCCGAACAACCCGTGCAAAGTTCTGACCCGAATATCCTCCATCTACCCAAACTATTTCTGTCTGACAAAGTTCTTCTGAGTTTTCGCTAATTACTGTAGCTGCTCCCAAACGTTCTGGGGCATTGCCTTCAGTCACTAACACCCCAATCATTAGACCTTGAGAATCTACTACCAAATGGCGTTTACGACCTTTGACTTTCTTGCCGCCATCGTACCCGTACACCTCCCCCTTTTTTCCGTCGTTTCTACCGACTGTGAGTCTGCGATCGCTACTGTTGATTTTTCAAATCGTCCCAACTTTTCTCGGAGTTGGTGTCGTAGTGTGTCATGGATTTTCTGCCAAATTCCTAGGCGTTCCCATTTCTGGAAATATTTGTATACTGTCCCGTGATGGGGGAAATCGTGGGGCAACATTTCCCACTGACAACCAGTGCGCTGTACATAGAAGACTCCATTGAGAATTTCTCTGAGGTCTACGGTTCTAGGTCTTCCAAATCCTTGGGGAAGCGGTAACAACGGTTTAATAATTTCCCACTCTCGGTCACTGAGATCGCTAGGGTAAAGTCGGCGGTGTGGTTTGGCAACTTCTGGAAGACGACTCATCAAACTTTTATTCTCTAGAGTTAGCAATATTGAGGTGAGTGTGCTGAGCTTACTTCCTTTTGCTCGCTGTCCAGTTTTCCTTTATTTTTTCTTTAGGAATCAGCTCTAAAAAAGAAAGGTACGGTGGGGCACACCGAAACCTAGATCCTAGATCTAAACGCTTTAGGAGATTCGGCCTCTACTCTTTCTGGTTCCGGCCTGATTGAGCAAGCTGAGTTGTTGATTAAAGAATCCCCGCTCTTATAGGGCGGGGAGTGTCAATCCCTGGGAGAAACGATACCTACGACTTGGGATGCTTAAGGGCAAGGCAGCTGCACGAGACTAGCTTTGGGGAAAAACCAATCCTTTCTCCTCGTCGTTCGCTAGGGTAAGGGGTTGGGAATTCCTTAATTCTATAAGCGTAATTATGTTGTTGAAATGTAACTAATTCAACAACATAATTACTCTCAATTGAGGTACTCTTAATCCCCAACGCTTGATTGCGATCGCCAATCCTGCGAGCAGCCACTAAGAACAAGTCTAATAAGGGATGCCTTCAGGGAACATTACGGCAATCCGTTTTTTTCGCATCTCAGCTTCGGACATGCAAATTTCCTCAATCTGATTAACGACATCTTCTTCAATGCCAAGATATTTGGCCATTTTGTGGACTGATGCCTGTTCATCCGGATGATATTCTGCATCAGCAGCACAAGCCTTAACGGCGGCATAAATAATCGCACGACGACCGTTTTTGTCTAGAGTGGGGGCTTGGGCAAGAACCTCAAGTAAATCATCATCTGCCGGGTAATCTTTTGCCATATCATACTCGGTATTGCTATGGTAACAAGCAGAACGACCAACAACCCAGTTTCTTTCTTCTGGTGTCAGAGTGCCATCTCCTTTTGCACAGATCATAACCGCTTTTACAAGGGCATTATAGTCCTGCTCCGGCGGGATTGTTTTTATCCCATACAACTCATTATATAACCACAGCCGACCGTCTAGATCCTTATCTGACATATTTAATTCTCCGTTTTTAGTCTTTCGACTCCATCAGTTTAATATGATCTACCGTGGTGCGATTAAGATTTTAGATTTAACTTTTGTAAACTCGAACGAGCCGTTAAGGGGATATAGCCAGGCTGAAAGCAATAGTGGAATTGGCTTTCAGGGATTAATGAAAAAATACATATTTTTAGATCAGGGCTATTTAATTCTAAAAATCGGCTCTTAGGTTTGCTGTTTCATCAACCCACTCATCGAATCTATATAGCATCATTACCAAATTATCAGTTATCAGTTTTCAGTTGTTATTTTTTAGTTATCAGTTATCAGTTATCAGTTATCAGTTATCAGTTATCAGTTTTTAGTTGTTAAGTTTTAGTTATCATTTCTAAATTGTTAGTTGTTAATTATCAATTTTAATTTACTAGTTGTCAGTTGTTAGCTATCAGGTGCTAGGATAGCCATTGTGCAGCATGTAAGCTAGCGTAAGCGCAAAAAAATGCACTCATAGGCATTGCTGAAGGGCGGGATAAATATGAGTGGAATAGGCATCCTGCCCGCCCGAAAATATATTGAAACTGGCAAGATGCCAGTTCCACGCAAGATGCCCATTCCACGCAAGATGTCTATTCCACAAAACTATTAAAATTATCCGGCATTTATGCAACACCCATAAGAGTTGTATGATTAGGATTAGCAATAAAAATACTATTGCTGTTTTTAGTCAATTGGGAAAAGAGTATAATGCCACACGCTATAGTAACTGGAGGCTCCACCGGCATTGGAGCTGCTACCGTAGATAAGTTCGTAGCCGAGGGCTTCTCAGTATCTATTCTTGATACAAATGTATCTGCTGGTCAGCAGCTCGTTGAAAAATATAACAGCAAGGTCATGCTTTTTAAAGCTGACGTGGGAATAAGAGAGGAGGTACGTCTAGCAATAAAGTCTGCAGTTCTTAAGTTCGGTACTCCAGACGTACTATTTGCTAATGCTGGGATTTATCGTTTCACTTCTATCTTTGATCTTAGAGAAGAGGATATGAGGAACCTGATCGAAGTAAACCTGTGTGGAGTACTCTACACAGTAGCCGAAGTCGCGCCACTGATGCGTGAACAGAAGAGTGGAGCAATAGTCTTAATGTCCTCTGACCAGGTCTTTATCGGTAAAAGCGGCTGTCTTGTCTATGGTGCAACTAAAGGTGCTGTAGGTCAATTGGCAAAGGGGCTCTCCGTAGAACTGAGCGAGTATGGCGTTAGAGTCAACGCTGTATGCCCAGCATGCGTTCGCACCCCTATGACCGAGAAGATTTTTCAGGAAGTTGCAGATACTCAAAAAGAAGATATAGAAAAAGTATGGGCAAGAGAAGCACAAGCACATCCAATAGGAAGAGTTGCTTCTCCTAAAGACATAGCTAGTGTTGTTTATTTTCTTTCCCAAGACGGTGCATCATTTATGACTGGAGCGCTCATTCCGATAGATGGCGGACTCACGTCTCAGACTCAATCATTATCATCCCTCAATGTTTCGGATACTTAAGCCCAAAAAAACCTCATAAAACTGTGGGAAGGGTAGGGAGATGGGGAGATGGGGAGATGGGGAAAATTTTTATTAAGGGTAATTATCCCGACATGATCTAAAAGAATATTCAAGCTGGAGGCAAATAGGAGCGTGCAAATAAGATAATAATATTTATCTACTTGGAGGTATTGACAAAATTGCTTCGCCTTTGTCAGGTTATTAGCTTTTTTTGCTCAGGGGGTGACAAGCTAATTGAAAATCTTACAGGGGTTAGGTTTTAGGGGTTAGGTGAAGCGTGAAGATTGCCCTTGCCGGATGGATTGATTAAAACTATCATTGACGAAGTATGCGTGAAAATTGCTTCAATTGCTGGCAAATACAAATGACTCATCGCACTCATTTTACCCAATACCTAAAACCTAACACCTAACACCTATCTAGGTTTGAGCTTTGTTGTCACCCCGTGAGCTTTTTTTGACTCCTAGCCCTTAAACCTTTCTTAGCTCATCACAGAAGATTCTTCTTGAACAATTACGTTTTTAATCTGTGTTGTTGTTGATCTATATTTAGAAATGCTAAAAGATATCTTAAGCAATAAAGTATGGCTCGTAACTGGAGCGAGTGGATATCTAGGTGGGGAATTATGTAAAAAAATTAAAACAGATTATCCTTCTATTTATTTGATAGCAACAGATGTAAACACTCCCAGCCACAATTTGTATGATGAGTTTATCATCGGCTCTTTGGAAAATTTTGAGAATACAGTAGTTCATAAAATATTAACAGGCAAAATTGATTTAGTAATCCATCTAGCAGGTGTTGCAGTTGAAGGATGGTGCTTTAAAAACCCTATTGAAACCTGTGAATACAACATACGTGCAGTCTATATCCTCTTAGAAGCGATAAGAAAAAGTATTTATCCATGTCATCTAATTTTGAGTACAACAGATAAGGTTTATGGACGAGATTCAACTCAAATAAACCCCTATGTTGAAGACGATCCTTTGTTAGCAAAAAGTATCTATGAAACCTCTAAAGTCTGTGCAGATTTGTTAGCTCAATCCTTTTGCTTTACTTATCAATTACCGTTAAATATTGTACGTTTTGCTAATATTTATGGAGGCTTAGATAGGAATAGTTCACGTCTAGTACCACGTACTATACAAAGATTGCAAAATGGTCTACCTCCTGAATTACGTTTAACCAATAATGGTCAGGAATATACACGGGATTTTATTCATATCTCAGATGCTATTGAAGGTCTTATAATGGTAGCCAAAGCTTCATTAGATTCAAATTCCAATATTATCGGTGAAATTTTTAATATTAGTAGTGGTAAGGAGTATCGAATAAGAGATATCCTAGATATTATTATTAGTATTTTCCAACCAGGAGTGAAATATGTGGAGGTTAAAGGAGGAGTAAACTATTCAGAGATTGTCAATCAATGCGCTAGTAATAAGAAGATGAAACAGGTGTTAGGATGGGAGCCTAAAATTTCTTTAAAAGATGGGTTAATAATGATTAGAGATGAGTATGGTAAAGAGTAAATTATTCCTGGAATATAACATGCAATATTAAATCGATACTGGCTAATAATTTAAGCCTAAAAGATACATGCTGTTTTGGGAAGACCTTGGACTATGTTATGAGGATCCGGATCTTCATGACAATGAAATGAGGGTTAATTGGCGACTTGATCGAGTATGATATCATTGCCATCAAAGCTTTATATAGTCAGCTTTTGAGAACTCATGTCGCACCCTGAGCGACTCAACACACTTAATTGTCTATTCTTCCTTTATTCTTCCCTTAGCAAATTTCTTAACTGACCAAGTTATGTCAACAATAATTAAAGCAGTGTATGAAAAATTTCAGAGTAATCCCTGATGTCTAGTACAACATTTGGACTCCACGGTAAGCTTTATGAGTACTTTCACTCAGTTTCTTTGCGAGAAGCGGAAATTTTGACTCAACTCAGACAAGAAACCGCACAACATCCTATGGGTGTAATGCAGATTGCCCCGGAACAAGGGCAGTTTATGGCACTACTGATACAGCTAATGAACGCAAAGAAAACTCTGGATATAGGAGTATTTACAGGGTATAGTTCTCTAGTAGTAGCATTAGCCTTACCACCAGATGGTAAAGTAGTCGCTTGCGATACTAGTGAAGAGTATACTGCGATCGCTCGTCGCTACTGGCAAATGGCAGGAGTAGCTGAAAAAATTGATCTCCACATTGCACCAGCATTGGAAACTCTAGACCGTTTACTAGCAGATTTTCAAGGTGGTACATTTGATGTTGCCTTCATTGATGCTGATAAAGCTAACTATGATAGCTACTATGAGCGTTCCCTTCAATTAGTTCGCCCAGGTGGACTAATTTTGATCGATAATGTGCTCTGGTTAGGTAAAGTAGCAGATCCGGAAATAACAGATAATAGAACCGAGTCTATTCGTGCTCTTAATCAGAAAATCCAACAAGATCAAAGAGTAACTATTAGTCTGGTACCGATCGCTGACGGCTTAACCCTAGCACTGAAACGTCCTTAGAGAACCAGGGTAAGGGCAAGAATCAATCAGGAGGCATTATTATCAACAATATTGATAAAAAAGTGCAATAGTCCTGAGAATCAAGGCTTAACATGGTCATCATCCTTTAAGCTAAGTCTCTATGGCTGTAATGGCACAGTCTAAGGGTTACCTTCAGGGGTGTGAAACCAACTATCTCGAAAAGCTGATGCTTTACAGCCGTTTTCGGATGGATTGACCTCACTAGCTTTAGCTTTAAGCCCCCTAAATCCCCCAATTCTGGGGGACTTTAACTCAATTTCCCCCAAAGTTGGGGGGTTAGGGGGGCAACACTTGCTTTAGCCTACAGGTTCGCTGTCAGAGTAGTAAGTTATCACTGCTATTGCTCACAAGCTCAACCCTACACTCCCCTACCCTCGTGAGTCTAGCTAGGTCACTACAAAAGACTACAGCAAGAATTATGCCTTGGAGTGTCAAACACAAAATCCGTTACAGTATGTAAATAAGCGCAGTTACCTTTTTAACCCAGGCACAATGGTATCCTCTTCCTCGATTGCTGTCAGAGAACTCCCCATATTTCCCCTACCTGAAGTCGTTTTATTTCCTGGACGCCCTCTACCGTTACACATTTTTGAATTTCGCTACCGAATCATGATGAACACGATTTTGGACAGCGATCGCAGATTTGGTGTCATAATGTGGGATCCTGTTAAACAGGAACCAGCTACAGTTGGCTGTTGCGCTGAAATTATCCACTTTCAGCGTCTTCCCGATGACCGAATGAAAATAGTAACCTTAGGTCAGCAGCGGTTTCGGCTCTTAGAGTACGTTCGTGAAAAGCCCTATCGAGTTGGACTAGTGGAATGGATTGAAGACCAGCCACCTGCTGAAGACCTCAAACCAAAGGCACAAGACGTGGCACAGTTATTGCGGGATGTTGTGCGTCTTTCCGCTAAGTTGACCAACCAGAAAATTGAGCTACCAGAAGACCTGCCCGATCTACCGATTGAGTTGTCTTATTGGGTTGCTAGTAATCTGTATGGCGTAGCCTTAGAACAGCAGGCACTTTTAGAGACCCTAGACACGGAAAAACGTCTAGAACGGGAAACCGAAATTCTCACTTCTACTCGCAATCACTTAGCAGCACGCACTGTACTCAAAGATGCCTTAAATTAAGCTTTGATGATAAGCTTAAGACAGAATAGACCTCGTAGAATTATTACTTTCTTGATACTGTTTTCATCAATTATTTTCCCTTCCCTTGTCGGAAGTTCCCTAGTCCCTATTCGGTGCTACCAGCGCTATAACAACATTTTTGTTCACAGCTGACGGTTAACTGTTGACAGTCGAATTATCAACATTTATGAGGGTGTAGCTGCCAAAAATCTTGAGGATTTCCTGATCAGGAATTATTTCCTCAAGAGCAGCTTTAAATAATGGTGCATACAGATCTGATTCCAGTTCAATAAAGAATATGTACTCACCAAGTAATCGCTTGGTGGGACGAGACTCAATCCGACTTAAATTAATACCTCGACGAGCAAATACCTGGAGTGGTTTAGACAAGGATCCAGGTATATTAGCAGGAGGACTAAATGCTAAGGAGGTATGACTGCCTCCAGGAGATGGCTTTAAACTCAGCACCCAAAACCGGGTGAAATTATCGGGATAGTCATTAATGTTAGATGCGAGTACTGGTAGAGTGTAAAGCTTTGCTGCTCGTTCAGATGCGATCGCTGCTGCTTTGTGATCTTTATCCAAAAACTGTAGCGCTTCAGTAGTGGAGTTGGTCGCTACCAGTTGCACTGATGGCAGAAAATGCTCTAACCACCCCTGACACTGAGCCAGGGCTTGGGGATGGGAATAAACAATTTTAATGTCTGCCATGGTTGATGCCCGTGACATCAGACAATGTCTGATTGGCAAAACCAGAGCCTGTTGGATTTGTAGCTGATCTAGTTGCCAAAGTCGATCTAGTGTCATGGTGACACTGCCTTCAATGGAATTCTCTACAGGTACCACTGCTAGATCAGTTTGTTGGTTAGCTACTGACTGTAAGGTTTGGGCAATGCTGGGATAAGGACACAATAGGGATTGCTGACCCTGTTGTTTCTGGAGTAGCTCAGCATAAGCTGTGGCAGCGCCTTCTGTATAAGTTCCTGGTGGTCCGAGATAGGCAATAGAAAGTGACATAATAGACAATATAATTTGAGTTGTGAACAGAATCGTTTAGGGAAGGGCAATAGGCAATAGGCAATAGGCAATAGGCAATAGGCAATAGGCAATAGGC
>NZ_CEYLVT010000154.1:14021-17577 GCF_982860115.1 Moorena sp. | reverse complement strand
TGTAAGCAAAGAGAAAATTATTCAAATTGAGGATGAACCTGCGGAATGTGGGTTAGATGCGTTTACCCTGGGGAGATAGGCGGAAGAGAAAGTTGTACGTTTGACCGCAACTTGGTATCAAATGAGGGATTGGCAATCCCTATAGTTTATTTAGCACTAGTCAACCAGACTGGATATCACTAGTGCTTACTCTGTTTATTGATTAGGCTTTGGATTACATGATATCATGTCCGGATAATTAGTTATCAAAAACCATTACCCAAGAAACCTTACTCCTTTACTTCTGCCTTCTGCCTTCTGCCCTCTGCCTTCGATACAGTTTTATTATGGGTATTCAAGCGGACTTGATATGAGCTGATCGCTGAAGGCTGATCGCTAAATACTGATAGCTGAAGGCTGATCGCTGAAGGCTCAGATCTCAAACTAGCACTAATAAAGACTCGAAATTCTTCAATTTCTTAGCTTCATTATTATTAGCATATCCATAGACGCGAGGGAGTTGCTTCGTGCTTAAAAGTACTTTTCTGACCTCAGAGTTGGATACATTACTTAGGTTTCTGCCAGAAAGAAGGGCAGTAATGGCAGCAATCCCCAATGCCTGACCAACACCAGCATTGAATTCCACAATTCTACCAGCGGATGAAGCAAACCCTTGAAACCCAGAACCAGGACTGACAACGGCTAAATTAGGAACAGCTTTAATTTGGGCATGCTGGATGCCAATGTTGAAAATTGGCTTACTAAAACTTACACTTTTCAACCCGTTCTGAGAGGCTCTGTTACCAAGACCTTCGATACCCCCGCGCACATCAAAATGATAGCCAAAGGTTCCCAAAGCGGACCAATTGGGTGTGCCACCTAAGAGCATTTGGGATCCATAGAGAGGGTCTACTACACCAGTAATATTGCCTGCATGGCGGATATAAAGTTCAGATGCTGGCTTAACGGCTTTCGCTCCAATACCCTTTAGCCAAGTTTCAACAAAATTCATCTCTTCGAGAATCTTAGCAGAGGGTTTAGCACCTCCTTGAGCTAATTCCTCTGCTTCAGTGCCATTGACCTTACACAGGAGAGCATTCCAGGAAAGCCTACCTCCTGGAAGAATTGCGACATTTCCTTCATCGAGGATCACACCACTTTTTGCTAGAGAGAAGGTCTTACCTCTAAAAGAGTGGTAAGCTACGGATAGGGCTGGGGAGCGAATGTCGATGTAATCTTTACCGACCCACATGGTTTTCAGATTACCCCTGGGGTCTCTCATATTCTTCCTGAGTCGTTCAGCAAACTGAGCATCAGACCCAGCAGCTTGCTTTAACCACCGTTGAGCTTCTTGATCAGCAGGATTAGTGAAGCGCTTGAGATAGGCATACTCTACCTGCTTTAGTCTTTTGATACTGAGTCCATGAGTTTCAAATACTAGGGTGACTGGTAGTTCGGATTCGGGCAAGCCAAAGGTGTTAAATCCTTTTAGTTTCCTAACTCCAGCCGCTTGGGCTAATTCTCCATTGACTGTGGAATCGATAAATTGTTTGCCAAAATAGGTTTCGCCTCTGGCTAACTTGATGCCAGTTAGCTTTGGACCGTCTTTAATAACTGATGCAATCTTGACTTCCCGGATCAGAGCCACACCTGCTTCTTGCATCATTTTCTTGAGGGCGGCATCAGCTTTGCGGGGGTCAAGAGCAATTAAGTTGACACCTGAGCGCTGTAAAAATTCTTTGTAGAGGCTAGGGGGTGAGCCAAAGGTGTCGAGCTTTAGGGATTTACGCAGGTTACGAGGAATCTGGCAGCGATCAAGGTAGGCCAGACCTCCCCTGACGAGATGACCACCAACACCTTCATGTTTACTGCCTTTTGACATTAACAGAATGCGTGGATACTTACCTGTCCGGCGGCGATACTCTTTCCCAGCTGCGATCAGCGCTAAGATACCTGGAACTTCATCACCAAATCCAATGACATCGTAAGAACGTTCTTGATTACTGGCCATATTTCCCTCACCCCAATTGCTGAACAACTTGATGAACTGATAATTCTAGTGTTCTATAGCTGTCGGATATTGACAGTACCCTTCGGGGTACTATTTATTTTCACTATTTATTTTTAATTTTGGCTTTTGGTGCTGGAAATCGAGAAGGGTGATTTTTCGGAATTTGGCTAAATTGCTGGACTATTCACTCTCGTAGCCAATACAGCAAGGCAGAGGGCAGATGGCAGAAGTCAGAACCAACAAGAGTTTCAGTTTTTTTTCATAAAACCAAAAAATCCTCCAAACTCTTTCATACTGCTCCAAAGTTCCTGCTGCTCGCTCCTTCTTCCCATCAATCCTATGTTTACAACTCAAATAGAAATGCTATGGAGTTTCAGGTTTGCGGGCAATCCAATATTTACTAACAAAGTGATTTTTAATTTCGACCTGTTCAAAGCCAGCTTTTTCGAGACGTTCGACTAAGTTATCTGTAATGTAATTTCTGTAATAAGGCTCGTGAAACGTAGCAATAAAATTCTCCATCGATACCTCAAACTCAGGAGTATCGATTAGTTGAATCGAATCACAGATGGTCAATACTCCCCCTGGTTTAGTGACTCGGAAACATTCTTCAATTACTCGCTGACGAGCTGCTGGTGGTAATTCATGGAAGAGAAATACACTGCTTATGCCGTGAAAAGAATTATCTGGGTAAGGTAATTTTTCGGCATTGGCCTGCATTAGTTGAGGCAATTCTTCAGGATTTTTTGAAAGTAGTTGCTTGGCTTTGCGTAGATAAGTGGGGGATAGGTCAACCCCAAATAAAGATGCTTTAGGTAGGGTAGCGCGAAGGAATTTTAGGGTTCGTCCCGTCCCACAAGCTAGGTCTAAAACTTTGATTTGGTCAGGTGGTACAGAAGCAAAGACAGTTAATCCTTGCTTGATTGGACTAAGGATTCGCCGACGCATACTATCTGCTGCACCATAAAACAGGATTTCTACCTGCAAGTCGTAGAGATTAGCCGACATATCACTTAAATAGCCGTCTGTCTGATAGTGGAAATTTTGCAGGTAGTATGACGGATAACCTTGCAGCTCAATCTCAGGACAAAACGTCTGATATTCCTTTCGTTGCCACCTTGACCAAATTTGAGGCAGATCTCTCCAAACTTCTGGATAGTAACGGAAGAAATCCTGCCAAGGATTATCGAATAATGTACCAACTGGATACACGCCCTTTTCGGCATCTTTCCAATCAGCTTCACCCAGGTTTTTTCGTCTTTTTACTAACTCAAGTAAGAGTTGTTTAGAAAGGGGTTGGGTTATTTTATTTAGTTCTGAAAAAAAAATATTTCTCAAGCGGTCTCTAATCGCTACATGAGCAATACTAAAAAAACTTTTGCTTTCTTGAAATGCCTGGTAAGCGAATTTAATTAAGGTCTCACGGAGAAGTATGAATTGGTTAATTTTGGAAGTAGATTCCATAGTGATACTTAAACTAATTGATATACACCAACGCCTATGGCGAACAACTTAACAACCTACCCGAAACCGAACGCCTATGGCGAACAACCTAACAACCTTCCA
>NZ_CEYLVT010000154.1:0-13921 GCF_982860115.1 Moorena sp. | reverse complement strand
CCTTGGCCTATTGGCCACGCTACGCGAACAACCTTGGCCTATTGGCCACGCTACGTGAACAACCGTTCAACCTTCAACTTAACAACTTAACAACTTAACAACCTTGGCCTATTGGCCACGCTACGCGAACAACCTTGGCCTATTGGCCACGCTACGCGAACAACCGTTCAACCTTCAACTTAACAACTTAACAACTTAACAATCTTGGCCTATTGGCCACGGGTGCGGGTTCAACCCTTGAAATTAACCCCCAATTCCGAGCCTTCCTGCCAAAGCTGAATTAATGGGAATCAGAGTTGCGACCATTAAAAATAATGCCAATAACCCCCACAATGCTCGAGTATCATCGAGTTCGGTAATTTCATTGAGGCTAGGACGCTCTAAACTCCGCTGCAAGAACAAAATCAAGATTCCCCAGTACAAAATTATGGGATTGGCTGGATTGATTAAGGCCAGAATCCCCAAAATTACTAAGGTGGCAATGGTAGCAAGTCGAGCAGTTTTGCGTCCGTAGATAGCTTGGACAATTCGCCCACCATCTAGTTGTCCTGCTGGCATTAGGTTCAAGGCTGTTATGGTTAAACCTAGCCAACCGACAATGGTGAGAGGGTGAACATCCACTAAAGACTCTTGGAGAGCACTACCAAGCACTAACTTTGCCAGCCCTCCGACTAAAATGGACGCTTGGAAGAACTCTGCTGGCACCTGAAAAGCACTGCCTTGATGAGAAAGGACTAATCCTGAAATCAGCATCACTAGAGATACTAAACCACCTACGGCTGGTCCGGCTATGGAAATATCAAATAATACTTTTCGATTGGGTAATAAGGATTCAAAGCGAACCATAGCACCAAATGAGCCGATTTGCAAGCTGGGAAGGAAAAAGGGTATGCTGAGGCGAATGTTGTGACTTTTGGCTTGCCACCAGTGACCGAGTTCATGGGTAATGAGAACTATCCAAAGTCCGATGGTAATCGGTAAGGCTTCCCGAAACCGTTCAGGTTCACTGAATAAATCAAAGTCAAGGAGTAACCCAGATACTTCTAAAGTGGTGAAAAATGTGGCAATTACGAGGACAAGGGCTAATATTTTTTGCGCAACTGTAGTGGTTCGTGGGTCATTGCTACTGGGCAAGATAATGACCACTGGTTTCCCTTCTGGATTATCGACTAAAAATAGCCGATAGCGATCGCTTAATTTTTCCTCTAGATTAGCTGACAAACGAGAATGTACCAATTCGGCATCGTTTCCCCGTAGATTGCCTGTAAAAATTGCCCCTTCCTGATATTTTATAGTTTCCGTAGCAAAGAACGTATCAATCCCAAAAATCCCTTTAATAAGTTGTAGGTCTTCATCAGGAATTGTAGCTACTCCGATCCTGGTGGTATTCGGACCTTCGGATACGGCAGTTAAATTTTTGTAAGCTGCAGTATCTTGCTCCTCAGACTTTTGGGCATCCTTGCTTTGTTGTTGATCCTCGAACAGTTTGGTGGCACGCTCCCGCCAAACTTCATCTTGACCTGCTGCACGTAAGAGCCTGCCCAAGTAGATGTATAGGCCGGTGGAAGCGACTAGCAGAAATAGGATCCCAACGATATTCAGGTAAATTCCGATGCTGACTAAGCCAAAGAATAATAGCCAGGGCAGTGTCAAGACTACTGACTGCAACCAGGCTAAAATTCCTAGCTTGCCGTAAGAACGAGCGCGGTTATAGCCCCAACCTAGAACACCAAGGGCTACGAGTATTATGACCAAAGTGACAGTAGTCTGTGATCCGTTAAACATTATCAATTCAATTTTGATGGAGTACTAGTTTGTTTCCAACTTTGGAGAGCGGCCCTGAGATCACTTTGGTTTTGCTCTAGGAAGCTGGCTCCCTCTACCTGGTCTAATTCTGTCCAGTACATTAGTAGCGCTAGTTTTACCTGCCTTCCACTGCGCTCTAGTAAGTGAGCGCAGTCTTCTCGGCTGAGGTTGGTCAGGTCTGTGAGAATACGCAGGGCTCGGTCATGAAGTTTCTTGTTGGTCACTGCCACATCTACCATGCGATTGCCGTAGACTTTGCCAAGCTTTACCATGGCTCCTGTGGAAAGGATGTTCAAGGCCATTTTAGTGACAGTACCGGCTTTGAGGCGAGTAGAGCCAGCGAGGACTTCCGGACCAACTAGCAGCCGAATATCAATATCAGCATCAATACTGACCTGTTCAGGGGGGACACAAGCGATCGCAATCGTAGTTGCGCCCCGGCCTCGTGCCTCTTGGAGTGCGCCGTGAACAAAGGGTGTGGTACCACCTGCGGTAATGCCTACCACCACATCTAGGTCATGTACCCGGCGATGGGCGATCGCTTTTGCACCATCTTCCTGTCGGTCTTCCAAATCTTCAGAACTCCGCACCAATGCCCCTGCTCCTCCAGCAATGATCCCTTGGACTAGGTCTGGGGGTGTACAAAAGGTGGGGGGACATTCGGCAGCATCGAGGACTCCCAAGCGTCCACTGGTACCAGCTCCCACGTAGAAGAGGCATCCTCCTTGACGCAATGCCTTTGCTGTGCAGTCAATGGCTTGAGCTAGCTGGCTACGAGCTGCTGCGATCGCATCTAGGGTTTTGGTATCTTCTTGATTAAACAGATCCACTAACTCTAGGGATGTCAGCTGGTCAAGGTTCTGACTATTGGGATTAATCTGTTCGGTCAGTAGATGTCCCCGTTGTTCTAAATTTTGCATTATATTATTTAGTCATTGGTAAAAGGGTTGAAGGTTTAAGGTTGTTCGCGTAGCGTGGCCTATGGGCCAGGGTTGACGGCTGTTGGTGGACGGTTCAAATGTATTCCTCAAATTTTTATCAGCTTACAATAAATTTTCCAACTGACGGCGAATGCGCTCTAGATCTGATGATATTTCTGGTTGTTCGGTTTTCTTGATGTCCGGTTGCCAATCCGTCTTTTCTAGATTTGTTTCCGGTGGCATGGCCAACATTCCTTCAGTAACTAACTCCGAGTCATAACCAGCCGATTGGCAAAATTCTTCAATCTCTTCTAGATCGATAGCTTCCACGGTTGCTGTTGGGAAATCCTGGGCTTCGAGCAATAAAGCAAAGCGGGTAGCATCGTCTTCTTCTTCAAACATCAATACCGTTTGGCGATCGTCAATTTGGATAGTGTGAATTCCCTCGTTTTCTGTCCGGGCATTAAATAACAGGACATATACTTGCTTAGGTGCCATCATAATTCTTATATAATCTTAGGTAATAGTTATTTTTTAACTGTTTTTATAGGATATCTAATATTATTTGCTTTAATGCCAGGGAGAGATAGCAAAAGAGCCAAGAGAGGCAAGAGGGGCATTAAAAAATGGTCTATTTGTAGCATTCTTTGAGCTACTTGATTAACAATTCCACAATAATGCACTGCTAAACCATCTTAGCAGCAGCTCAGCTATCACCACGCTCCCCACTTAGGACTGACCCACTTAGGACTGACCCACTCTCCGACTCAAGACTCAGGATTAGGCACTGACGCACTCAACAGCACCATATCCTGCCATAAAGGTATTGCTGCCATCCTCTTGATTGCGCAGCCAAGCCCACATTTGGTCTCCGAGGCAAAAATGCCACCACTCTCTAGGATGACACCGGAACCCAGCCGAGTACATTAAATTTTTTAACAGCTGTCGATTGTGATGATAGGGCAAGTCTTGTTGATTAGCGTAATAATCGGGATGGGAGCGTGGTGAGACTTCATCAATGGGAGAGCCCATATCAATGGTTTCACCGGTAGCATCCACCAGGGTAATATCTAAGGCACCACCTGTACTGTGAGGGGGTGGAGTCATGGGGTTAGAGCTCGGTACTGCCCAAAACTGATAGACTTGTTCCCAAATGGCTTGCTGTTGTTTTTCCGATAGGGTGCTTGGGTTGAGTTGTTGGGCTTGAACTACTTCAGCAAAGGTATGGTCAACCATGAATTGTTGGACTTCTACCGGTCGATAGCCATCAAAAATCTCGATGCGCCAACCTGGATGCTGCTGTTGGAGTTGGCTTTGAGCCACAAAGAGTGCTTCGATCACACTCTGGCGCAGATAATAAGGAGAAGCCTTACCATAAGGTGCCCCCAGTTTTTGGTAGGGGTGAGGGGTACGAGCGGCAAATTGTTCTAAGGGAATGGGGATGAGGGGTTCTCCACACTCTACAATTGGGATTTGCTGATAAGGTTTCATAAGTTATAGCAGTTCTCAGTTTTTTCAGCATACTCAAACCACAAGAGCCACTACTTCTTCTCTGTTCCCTGTTCCCTGTTCCCTGTTCCCTTCCTGTTCCCTGTTCCCTGTTCCCTGTTCCCTGTTCCCTGTTCCCTGTTCCCTGTTTCCTGTTCCCTGTTCCCTGTTCCCTGTTCAACACTTCTAGATTTATCGCTATTACCATTAGGATAAACGTCAGGCACGGGATCATAACCCCCTGGATAGAGAGGATGACACCGTAGAATACGCCGAATTCCTAGCAAACCGCCCCGAAAGACACCAAACCGCTCAATGGCTTGGATAGCATACTGGGAACAGGTTGGTTGAAAGCGGCAGACTGGGGGAAATAGGGGGGAAATAAACGCTCGATAGCCTCGAATTAGCCAAATCAGTAAAAGTTTCATGTAATGGTCACCCAATCTAATACAGTAATAAATAGGTCTTACAGTATGCTGCCATCAGATCCTTGTTTAATTCTGTACCCTGGATAGAATCAATCCCAACCCTATGGCTGCAAATTGCACTGATTGCTGTCGGTCTCGGTGCGATTGTGCTGCTGGCGGAAACACTACATCAGCGCACCGCCAGGGATTCAGAAATTACCCGTAAAATTGTTCACATTGGCACGGGTAACGTTATTTTAGTGGCTTGGTGGCTACAAATACCTGCCTGGGTAGGTATCTTGGCATCAGTTATCGCTAGTGCGATCGCTCTTTTGTCCTATTACATTCCTATTTTGCCTGGTATTAACAGCGTTGGGCGCAAAAGCCTAGGCACCTTCTTCTATGCTGTCAGTATTGGTGTGGTGATTGCCTGGTTTTGGCCCTTACAACAATTCCAGTATGCCGCTATTGGTATTTTAGTGATGGCATGGGGGGATGGACTGGCAGGACTGATTGGTCAGAAATTTGGCCAACATCCCTATGAAGCTTGGGGGATGCAAAAAAGCTGGGAAGGGTCTGGAACCATGGCCATAACTAGCTATGTCGTCAGTAGCCTAATCCTTTTCACTGTTCAAGGTAATATCTGGGAAACCTGGTTGATGTCAATTGCGATCGCATTCTTTGCCACAGTCTTAGAAGCCTTCTCCAAATTCGGTATTGATAATCTCACAGTTCCTATCGGTAGTGCAGCAGTAGGCTTCTTTTTAGGTCAAATTCTCAGCTTGGGTTGAAGGGTTCTTCAAATAGCTCAAGTTATGGGCCTGTGCAGGAAAGCTTAGGAGGATTTTTTCCAGGTAAAATCCGGCAGATATCAGGAAAAGCTGTAAATATATCCATCTTTTCTGTGTACGGCAAATATATCTTGAGGTTTACAACTCTTGTAGCCCTTCGCTCCTAATGGAGTAAATCCAAAACTGCCCTTGCTTCTGGGAGTCACTTTACCTATCCCTAATTTTTGATGTCTGGCAATATCGCCAGTACTCCAACCCTTGATCGGCCTCAATGGGTTGTGTCTGATGGGGTAGCCATATTTATTGAGTGCAGCCTTTTGTCTGCCTCCTTGTCCCTTGCAGGTTACTAGTAGCGGTTGAGACGTCTTTAGCACCAAGTCTTTGATGTCTCCGACACAAGCGGCATCAATCCAATGCTGCTTAGGTAATCCCAACCTAGTCCGGTTGTATTTTGTCTGAGCACCTGTACCAGTAACTACAGGTTTTATAGCTTTAAGAACTTTGACTATCTTGTTCCGAGTTGTATTCACTGCCGCTGCATCTGTTAATGGTTGTTTGGCTTTGGCGAGGATCTTCCGCAACAAGTCTGGTTTCTTTTTTAGGAATTCCTCTATAGGTTTATTTCCTTTTTTCTGATTGCATTTCTCGCAAGCCAGACAAAGATTACTAACTCGGTCGCTCCCACCCTTAGATTTTGGGTGGATATGCTCAATCTGTAGCGGAGTATTTTGCTTGCTACAATAGGCACACTCCCTTCCCCATTTCTCAAGCAAATATTCCCTCACTTCATACCCGGCTAGATCCCCTTGTTGGTACTCGACGCCATTAACTTCAGGATTCTGCATTTTTTGGGTATCAAACTTAACTAGTTCAATCCCAATCTCATTGACTGGACAAAACTTGATTAGTCGTTTAACCCAGGTTTCAGTAGTCAAGACTCTATGCTCTAAGCTAGGAGCAATCCAACCTTCAGGACGCCTACGATTAAGGAACCTTGGCTTTCTGTAACGGGTGTTACGGTTGCGTCTCCCACGTCTAACGGCGCTTCTAGATTCTAGTTTTTTCTTAATGAGTGATCCTTTGTGTTCTAACTCCATTGCCCAAATGACTTGGTCGTTTTGGACTAGAGCAAACCCAGTGGTCTTACTACCCGGATCTATCTTGATTTGACAAGGCGAGATAGTCGGATTTGCGATCGCAGTCTTGAGGATGATCGTAAATGGATACATCCTAAAAACCGCAGCTTTCCCTTTGTCCAATAAACGTCGTGCTTTTTTGGGGGATATAGGGTTTAATGGCTGTTTGTTTGTGTCAATGACAAATACGTAATTTGGCATTTTTAGTGCATCTCAAATCGGTAACGTGTTCCTCGGTAATGTTGAAAAGGCTTGTCAAGCCAACCACACATTTTGCCTTGACCTTAATGGTTGGCGACAGAGCCAGAGACTGGAGTTCATCCCTGGGTGTCATGACCAAATCAACGTAGGAAGCTAATCCTAAACCTGCATCCTAGTTAGATAACTTCCGGGTCTTGCCGGAAATTACCAAGGCTTTTACTAGGAGGATAGTAGCCAACAGTATTCACACATCAGTAATCCTTTTTCGGAAACCGGTACTGTCACAAGCCCTTTGTCAGAGTCATATTGGTCAATGAATTGGCGGCCACAGGCGACACAGATATGGTTCTGCTTACCTTGCTTATTCTTGCCGTTTTTTCGGATTTGTGTACTACCACACTCAGGACATTACACCAGCGAATCCCTCAATTCATAGCTACATTATGTAACGCCGCGTCAACCCCTGGGTCGAGCTCCCTAGCGTGGACCCCTGGGTCGAGCTTTCTCAACCTTGAGCTCGCGTCCCATCCATTCTGCACCATTTAGTGCTTGGATAGCAGCCTTTTCTTCCTCCTCTGTTGACATCTCAACAAAAGCAAAGCCCCGTGGGCGACCTGTCTGACGATCGGTTGGTACTTGTACTCTCTTTACCTCACCGTATTCGCAAAAGACGATACGTAAATCATCCTCTGTAACCTCAAAGTTCAGGTTATGAACATAGATTGACATTCGATATCTCCAAAATTGAGTGGTTTTTCTTGACACTCCCCCGTTCTTGACACTCCCCCGGTTGAAACGGGGGGGATTCTTCGTTCTAAGACCCAGGTTGCTGAGACAGGTTTTCACCAACCTCAGTAGCGCCTAAATCTCCCGTTTACGGAGCATGGTGAGAGGAGTGAGCCATAGGGTTTGGATTATTAATCCAAGTGCCGACGTGTCCCGTCGTACTTAAGGCAGAATTTTGTTAGCAAACGGGAACTGATAAGTCAAGACTCTACAGTATTTGGAACTTTCTTGTCAACCTTTTTGCGCTTATTAATTGCTTATACTTATTTTATTCACCTCAAAAACCGTCTCTATACCTAGAACCAAAGCAGAAATGTTCAATGTCGTAATAAAACTTTACATATAGAGATATAATGGGTGCATCTCAGTTTTGCAATTAGGCAAAAATTCCCGCGAAAATTCCCACACTTCCCACACTTCCCGCGCCCCCGCCCCACACTCCCCACACTTCACATCTTTTTTACAAATATGAGATGCACCCATTTAACTGGGAAGTGCTATGATGTTTTATCTCTTGTCTATCCTGTTTTAATCCAATGGTTTCGGCAGTTTTCCTAGACAATCGAAGTTTTTTCGGTAAAGGGTAATATAAAAGTAGTAATCACAAGTACCAATTACCAATTATCAATTACAAATTACTAATTACCAAGCTGAGCAATACCGAAGCTACTGAACTTGAGAGTAGATCTTAAAATAATAAGAAATCAAACTTTGATAGTAAGCGAGAATTGAGTCAATGTTAAAGTTTTACAATAATCCCATGTCCAACAATGCCCGACGGGTATGGATTGCTTTATTAGAAAAACAGATTGACTTTGAGCCTGTTGACATAAAATTAGATGGTGATAAATTTACGCCAGAATTTATTGAAATCAATCCTTTTCATCACGTTCCAGTCCTAATCGATGATGGATTTAAAGTAATCGAATCCTTAGCGATATTAGATTATTTAGAAGCTAAATATCCAACTCCTGCTCTTATGCCCACTGACCCCCAAGCTATTGCTACAGTGAGGATGATACAACTGGTCAAAGTCAATGAGCTTGCTCCTGCTATTGTTACATTTATGCGCCATAATTTTGAGATTGAAGTAGAAGCAAAAAAATTAGAACAAGCTCAACAAAAAATTGCCACAGTGATGAAATTTTATAACGAAAAATTGGGCGATAAAAACTACTTTGTAGAAGGGCAATTTACGGTAGCAGATATTGTGGCCGGTTTGTCGGTATATTTTCTCAGCAAGATTGGCGTTTCTTTAGCTGACTATCCCTCAGTTCAAAATTGGCAAACAACTTTACAGCAACGGGACAGTTGGCAGCAAGTTCAACCAACACCAGAGCAGTTTGAAATGTTTAAAGCAAAGGTGAAAGCAATTTTGTCACGGTAAACCACTAGACAATTGGCAACGCCTGAGTTATTGGGAGTGGTGAGTGGTGAGTCGGGAGGCGGGAGTTATCAAAACCGCTACATTACCACGTTAACTCGATCACATGTTCGCTCCCAGCTTAAATCACCCCGTCAATAGGCAACCCCACATTAGCTTTAGGGGCGCACGGTGTGCGCCCCTAAGGATGTTGTCTATTCCAGCAAGAACCGCTATAACTAGCGTTCAAATTCTAGCTAAAATCGAAGAATTTACCGAAGAATTTACCAAAATGCCTCTTTCTGCTCAAAGGGGTCACCGCTAAAGGGTTGAACACCAATAGCAGGATAAATGTCATCATTAGGAGCAAAAATCCTAGCTACTGCTTCAGAAAGATATTGAATACTGCTTTCCAATAGTTTGTAAAAACCCATAAAATTGCTCTCCTGAATTACTTGAGTTAGAGTTGAAAACAGCAGTGGCTATAATTAGCACGAACCTTTACCTTTTCTGCTGGTTCGTGAGTACTGCCATGGTGTCCTCAAATTGCTGTTCTCAAATTATTGAGTCTTAACTGTGAGTACAGACTGAAAAAGATTTCTGTCTGGCTGGTGTAGTTAATCTTATCTAGAATTATTGATTCGGTGCCAGGATTAGTAATATTTGTTTGGTAATATTTGCAATACTTTTCTCAAGGTTAACTAATCCCTAAGATTTGTTTGGTAATTTTGAGAGGCTTGTTAACAAATCTGTAGCTATTTGAAGTTCCTTTACCTTATGTTAAACATTACTACTTAAACAGTACTACCATGAATGATAAACACCAGGAATTAATACCTACACCTGAGGACTATAGCTTATTAACTGACCTGTATCAGCTGACCATGACAGCCTGTTATACCGGTGAAGGCTTAGCCCAAAAACCAGCCTCCTTTGAACTATTTGCCCGACGTTTACCTAATGGCTTTGGTTACTTGATTGCTATGGGACTTGCCCAGGTACTCGACTACCTGGAACAGTTTCGCTTTAGTCCCCAGGCACTAGACGCATTACAGCAGACAGAAATTTTTCAGGGAGCACCGGAACAGTTTTGGTCACTCTTAGCAGAAGGAAGCTTCACCGGTGATGTCTGGGCAGTGCCTGAGGGAACAGCAATGTTTGCTAATGAACCGTTGTTGCGGGTGGATGCTCCTCTGTGGCAAGCACAGATAGTAGAAACTTATCTACTCAATACAATTAACTATCAGACCTTGATAGCCACTAAGGCAGCACGGCTCAGAGATGTGGCGGGGGCCGAAGCTACCTTACTAGAATTTGGCACTCGACGAGCCTTTAGTCCTCAGGCATCCTTGTGGGCAGCACGAGCAGCTATAGCAGCTGGGTTGGATGGCACATCTAATGTATTAGCAGCTGTCAACTTAGGATGTCAGCCTAAAGGAACCATGGCTCATGCTTTGGTCATGGTGATCACAGCAGTATCTGGAAGTGAGCAGGATGCTTTTACGGCCTTTTATCGCTATTTTCCCAATGCTCCCTTATTAATAGATACCTACGATACTGTAGCAGCCGCTAAGAGTCTGGCTCAACGAATCGCAGCTGGGGAAATCCAAGTGACTGGAGTACGTTTGGATTCTGGGGATTTAGTGACCTTGTCCCAAAAAGTGCGATCGCATTTACCCAATGTCTCAATTTTTGCCAGTGGGGATTTAGACGAGTATGAAATAGCCAGACTCAAACAGGCTGGTGCTTGTATCGACGGTTATGGACTCGGAACTCGCCTAGTCACTGGAAACCCAGTCAATGGAGTCTACAAATTAGTAGAAATTGATGGCATTCCCACCATGAAACAGTCCAGTAGCAAAGTCACCTATCCAGGGCGCAAGCAAATCTATCGCCAATTTCACCAAGATACAGTTATCAAAGACCGGCTAGGATTAATGGCTGAATCCTGCCAAAATCATGAACAACCCCTGTTGGAACAAGTCATGAAACAAGGTCAACGACTAAAGCCACCAGAATCCTTAGACATGATCCAAAAACGCACAGCTGCCTCTGTTGCCAGTCTTGCCACGTCAACGCGACAACTTCATCAGCCAACCCCAGTACCTGTAGAAATTTCTGATCCCCTACAACAACTAACCATAGCTACCTCCAAAGGGTAAGCTTACACATTAATCAATAACTTAGATTGAATGCCAACTGCTCTATTCCCTACTCCCTGTTCCCTAAAAACCGATAACTATGTACTTAATAAAATCGCAAACCGCCATAACAATTAACAAATTGCTACAAATACCGCCAGCACAGAAGAGACGTATAGACCACCAAAATCACTGGAAACGCCACTCTTCCAAACTCCATTAATTTGCTAATCTTAATTTTACCAGACTGAAACCCCTCACTATTCCCAATCACCACCATCAACAACTGTAAGCCATTGAGTATGTAAACGATAAAAAAGGCATAGTCGAGAGCCACTACATAGCCAACCCCCTCCGGTAGTCCTTCTATCAAGCTCAGATGGTAAAAGACAATCGCTAGTAGCAAGCCACTTACGGCTTCTACGGACATGTGATCGAAGGGGAGAAACATGAACAGGTATCCCACCACCACAAAAAATAGTAGAGGCAAAAGATTCTTGATACTGAAACTGACTAAATCCCGCTTGATTTTAATAACCACATTGAATCGAGAATATTCTATATCTGAGTCTGTATCGATAAATCGTCGATTGCCCAACGTGGAATCGTTAATCACCGTATCCTGGAAAAATGTAGCATCCTCAACACTCCAATCCGTAATCTTATCAAACACTTTAGCTCTCTCCCAATTTTTGAGAACTTTTTCTGTAGTGGTATCTCGCATTCCCACTAAGTCCACTACATAAATTAGCTTGTCCCGAGTTAGGTTTAGATGTCGAAATCTCGCTGATAGGGTCTGATGGTCAAACGGGTAATCGTGAAAATCAAACTTTTCATGAAAATCGCCTTTAACCCGGTATACTTTATAAGTAATACCATCCGTTACATCTGTATCTATCGGTTCTTTTAAGGTCAATTTCTCTCCTGAATCTAGCCGCTCAATGCCATAATTTGTGAATTCGATTTGGTCTGCTGGAATATCGCCTTGGTACCTAAACCAAAGGTAAAAATCAACCAAATAGGACGACGTTTTTTGATCTATGTGACTAATTTCATTGATATCCATCCCGGTGTAAACGATATGGGTCTTTACCATATAGTTATTACCAACCTTTACAATTTCACCACTGTCGAGCTGTTCCTCCAGATTAACAACAGTCCGTAAGTCCGGGATTATTTGCAGCTGGTTAAATGCTGAAATAAAATTTATTCTATCAAAAATACCCACAAAAAGTGGTGCTACTGCATTACCGTAATAGTCAAAATAAATATTTCTGGTTGCCCCCTTGAATGCCGTTTCCTGGCTATTAATAGTTGCTAAGCTTTCTTTAAGCATCAAACGGTTTTTCTGTAAATCCTCCCAGGTAATATCAGAGCGTTTAATGGCCTCAACAATGGCTTTTGCCGCATCATAATAGCAAGTCGCCACCCATCCCGGCGCTTGTTTGTACTGCTTTTCAAATTCGTTTCTGAACTGTTGACCCCCATCATCAGAAATGTCAAAAATAATCGGAGCTATGGCATAAATTCCATTGGTAAAAAAGCCTGGTTCATCCATCTCCTCTGGGGAGTCTTCAAACCGTTGCGCCAGGGATATTTCTGCTAAGGAGTCACCGCCAAAAATGGGGAAATCCATCCCAGAACTCTTCATTTTGGCAATTAATCCAGCCACTTGATTGCGATTCGCTGTCATCACAATCACTCCTGGGTCTTTCCCGCTATTTTTTAAAGCCAATAAATCTTGATAAATCGTTTCTATGGCTTGGTCTATATCATCCCCTAATACCCACTTACTGACTACTTCTCCCCCTAACTGCCGAAACGTCTCTTCAACAGTCTTCCCTAAGGTCAAGCCATAAGTGCTGGGGCTGTAAACTAGGCTAATCTTGGAAGATCCCAGAATCTTTTGGATATAATTGGCGATAAAAGTACCCTGAGCACTGTTAGAAAAAATCGTGCGAAAATACCAAGTGTTCGATTGGGTGACCCCATCAGCAGTAGCTGAGCCGGTCACCGCAGGAATCTTATGGTGTTGATAAACTTCGCCAGCAACCGTAGATACCCCACTACTGTAATGACCAATCACTGCGATCGCATTTGATTGAGCAATCTTCTGAGCAACCTGCTGTGCCACATCCGGATTGCCTTGGTCATCATAAACCTCTAGCTTAAACTTTTTCCCCTTAACACCGCCAGCCTTGTTAACTTGGTTAATGTAAAGTTGAGCACCGTCTACCATTGCTCTGCCTGAGCGTTGTGCTGATTCACTAGCATTGCTTAACGGAGCTGCGATCGCAATGGTTATCCTCTCTTTGTATCCCTGGAAGGTATCGATTGCTACAACTGTACCGAAGGCAAGCAGTACGATAGATACTAATACGATGGCTTTTTTTAGCATATATCACCTGATCAGTTGAATAGTCACAGATTACAGGTTACAGGTTACAGGTTGAAAGTTACAGGTTACAGGTTGAACCCGTGCGCGTTAAACCTTACCTGACTTCGTGACTGGGCAATCACGCCCTTGCTGCAATGGCGGCGATTAAGCCTTTCTAAAAATCACGAATTAGAACTGTCAATAACATCATTTAAAACAGGATAAAGGCTTGTTAACAATGACCAATGACCAATGAGTAATAGGCTAAAATTTAGCAAATTCAACGTTTTTCCAATCAACCCTGCCTAAAAAAAACAAAACATACCTTAGGAATTTTAGGGTAAACTAGTTGGCAATTTTATCACTATTTTTTTAATTTGATTATCTTTATTGACTCTCTTATATCTATTAGTTTTTTTTAAGATAGCGGTTATCATATTCATCAGGTAGACAGGATTTTTTCCCGATTCCCGATTCCCGATTCCCGATTCCCGATTCCCGATTC
>NZ_CEYLVT010000153.1:0-17867 GCF_982860115.1 Moorena sp. | reverse complement strand
CTAATCCCCCTTAACCTTTGTAGGGTAAGGTTTCTAGTCAACGAATCGCACTCCCAAATTTAGGCATGGGAAAGCGATGCCCGTCTGGCAGAGGTGCGACATAGTCCTGGTGATAGACGATTGGCATGTTCATGATCAGACAGGGTTTTCGAGACCGCTACACTTTTTTTTAAATCCTCAACCAAGTCAAAGGAAGCATAGCATGAATGACCCTTGGAATAATTTTAAGCAACAGCCTTGGCTACCTCTGTCCAAAGTAGCTGCCTTGACCACTGTGCTGGTAGTTGCTCTAGAGAACCTGTTGATATGGGTCTTGACTCAATCACAAATTTTCCGCCCCCTCTCACGGCTACTATTTTCTAAACCCCTAGCAATCATCTGGTTTATGGCTGCGGCTATAGGAGTTGGGGTGTTAGGAGTTTATATATGTGAACGTTGGCAGTCCCAGGTATTCCTGAAGACCTCTAGTCTCTGGGCTTTAGTGTTGTGCCTTATTGTCGGTTTATTGCTCAAGTCCCAACTTCCCATCCCTCTTGGGTTAGTTGGGTTTTCCATGAATTCTGTGATTGGAGTAATCCTAGGGGTATTTTGGAAAGGTCGTCCTTACTGGCGTTATTGGCATTAAAAACGTGATGCTAAGCAAATAGCTGTTATGGGAACGCATCAAAAGCATCAACGAATACTATAGCAATCCACTATAATTCCGAAAATTATTGCAGTGGGGAAATCTTGCCTGCACTATAGTCTCAGTTTTTTTTATAAACAATCGCTAATTTTGCTACTAATATTGGACTTTGGACAAAATAGTACCCTCAAAGGGTACTGTCACTCTCTAAGGGTGCCTTTGACAATAGATTTGTTAGCCAATTGTTTTGAGTACAAACGAAAGGCAAAACATCAAATTTTGTCCAAAGTCGCAGCAGAAGAAAAACAGAAATGTTTACCCCCGATCCCACAGATTTGGTAGCTGAGTATTTATTTGAAACTCCAACTGACACGGGAGTGATCAGGAACACAGCTAATCCTGGAACCTTTGATGGTATGATCCAACACGATCCGGATGCCCATCCGTTGGCTCCCTCAGCGGATGTCCCGCCAGGGTTTGTTGGTTCAGCATCTCTGAACTATAACGTTCTCAGACGCTTATCTGATAGCGGCGAATCCCCGCAAATGTCCTTTGCACAATACGTTGAGGTTCCCAATTTCCCAGATCTGGCTAACCTGACCGTGGAAACTTGGGTTAAGGTTGATTACATCAAAGCAAACCCAGCGTTTACCGATCCTCCCCAGGGTACTTACCCTGATGGAGAAGTTGGTTTTGGAGCCTGCCCACAGCCCATATGCAAAGCATTTTCCTGGTATCTTTTCCTGAGTACTCTACAAACGGATCGCAACCTGATTCTGACTATCATCCCCAACAATGTCACCCAAGGATTACCGAAGGAAGCAGACGAAACTAGCGGCAGTGGTGGTGTAGTCAGTGAGGATATCGTCCATGGTGGTCAATGGACCCATATGGCTGCAACCTTTGGTGAAGTGGCTCCCGGTAGGTTTATCATGCAGACCTACATTAATGGCATCCAAAGCCACATCGAAGAAGTTCGAGACTTTAACGGCAACATCCGTCGGATTCCCAATCAGACCGACAACCCGATAGCACCTTCCCCTGGTAGACCCCTACGGCTGGGTCAATTCCGTGATATTCAAGGCAACCTTGACTATCAGTACTCCGGACTTTTGGCTGGTGTGCGAATTTACAGTCGGGCTTTGACTCAGGAACAGATTCAAGCTGATTACAGGCATGACATCTGTTCAGGTCAAGCACCATTAGGGAAAGAAATCTTCAGACTGGGCTTACTTAGTCTATGGCTGTTGAAGTCTACTTGATTAAGGTCAGAGGAATGTAGAATTTAGAATGAAGAATGAAGAATGAAGAATGAAGAATGAAGAATGAAGAATTTAAAATTATACCTTCGCCGATTCTCAATTCTATTAAATTCTAAAGTCTAAATTCTAAATTCTAAATTCTAAATTCTAAATTCTAAATTTTACCAGCTCCCCATGGCATTGCTTTTGGGTGCCACACCTAACCTGATTTTACTTATCCCTAAACTGGTTTAACCAATTGGTCAAATCCACCTCGGTTTCAAAATCTAACAAGGCTTCTCCTAAATCCTCCAACTGCTCAAAGGATAACTGCTCAATTTGATTGTGTAATTGGGGATTGAGCTGACCTATGCGACGGTTTAGTAGACGGATAATTAACTTAACCTCATTGTGCTTTCCTTGTTCTAATCCTTGACGAATAATTCGTTGATAAACTACTGACTCTTGCATCATATCCTCCCGAAAATAGGCTTGAATTAACTGCTCATCAAATTTCACCCCAGCCAACAGTTGCACACACGCAGATAGGTTACGCTGCTGTTGTCTATCTTCAATCATATCGATTTTGGCTGCTACCTGAGATAACAAGGTTTCTGGCACTTCTGCTTGTGCTAACACGGCCAAGGGTAGTAATCCCGGCGTTGTTAGTAATGGTTCTGGATCACATTCCCAAATCCGAATCACCCGGTAGCGGAAGGATAGGTTCCTCTCGGTAAATTGATTCTCAAATACTCCCGCTAATCGGGTTGGTTTTAGGAAAATTATTACCTGCTCAATATCACAACGATACTGGCGATACAACCTGACCCAATAATCCAGCATCCGCAGGGGTAAGGGAGGTTCAGATTGGGGTAAGGTTTGAAATTCCAAATGCAAAATAGCATCAGCAACTCGCACAAAAAATAAGGCATCTGCTCGAATTGGCTCTGTGCTCAATTCAGTGTTTAGAATTTCGATATCTTCTGCTGGTTGCTGGTTGAATAACCAACGGGTAAAGGCTTGAGGATATTTTTCAACTAGATATTTTAGGGTACTATCGTAAGTCATTCCATTAGGAAAAGTATGACCAAGTCAGTATATAGCATTTCTAGCTAATCAATGAACAATTTTGCTGATTTAGCATAACATCAAAAACTATTCGGATATCGTTTATTCTGTTCCCTGTTCCCTTTTTATATCGCGCAAAATTTCCAGATTGTCACGGTAGATTAAAGTGTTAGGATGATTTGACCCTAACTTCTGTTCTGCAATATCCAATGCCTGGAGAAAGAGCAGGGCTGTTTCATTTTCAATAAAATCGAAGATAATTAGAGATAATTAGTCTTAAGTACAAAAACTGAGGATATACCTCAAATTATGGCTCATTTCACTGATTGCTGCCTTGATTGAATCAAAGCCATGTGCTCGAATCAGGGTTAAAACCCAGGTTTTGAGCAAAGATAAGTTTTTTGGAGCAAATCCTGATGTTTGGGGACTAATATCTTCTTCATAGATGACGTCCTTTACCCAATGAAGAGAATTTTCAATGAGCCAATGTCCTCTAATTCCATCCATCAAACGACGAGATTGAGGTGATTTTGAACTGATATAATAACTAATACTTTTGAATGGTTCATTACCACGAGTTCCACTGCGAGAGACTTTAATCACACAACCGACACCAATCCATTGTGGATCAAGATTTTCCGGTGGCTCAAACACTTCGATCATACGATAAGTATTACGGTTTCTAGTTTTTTCATGATGTGTCACTTTTTGTCGTGGTGTTTTCTGGTTTGATTCCGTTTCTATTTGTTGATATAATTTGGTCAGAAGTTACCGCAAAAATAAGGCAGCCTTTATGGTTGGTCGGCTATGGGTAAAAGGGTTAAAACTTTATGATTAAGGCTGCCTTATTTTAAGGTTTCGTCTCCGGGTTGATTTTTTTTGACTTTAACTAAATAGTCATTCCCTGACTCGACGATAGCTGCCAGAGTTTTTTTTTGACAATGAAGAGCATCACAGGTGCGCTTTCCGTAGGCGAATTAAATTCGCCACGGGTCGCACCTAAAAGTAAAGACTACACCAGTTAAATCTAATAAGTTAATTAAGTCGCGAACGACGGGAATTTCGCTTTCCCGTTTGTTTTCCATCATTTTTACCCCTAAAACTAATCTTCTTTGATGAGCAAAAGCCGAAACACAGTTGATAAAGTTTTGTTGCGCCTTATCGTAGTTACTCACGGTATTTTTGAGACTTTTACCATCCAGGGATATCCATTCATTAGATGGAATTATACTAGATTGTTTACTCCATTGATTAAATACAATTTGGAGTTCTTCGTAATCTAAATTAATCATGACCCTTCTGATTGCTGAATAAGAAGGAACACGAGCACAAGGAATTTTAAGTCTACTAAAAAATTGCTGTGCGGTGGCGTTCCACAAATCTACCCAATTGTCGATAACCCCAATAACCACTCATCATCCCCATAATGATAATTAGAAGCACTAGCCATAGAGGCGGACGTTGACCATGAGGACTGCGATGATCAGGTATTTCTAAGAGAAACGTCGATTAAGCTTTTCTCCATAATTTGGGTATATAATGGGAATTATGCCATTTTTTCGGGCTATTGCTTCACTATACACCTTTTTACTCTATAATGAAACAGCCCTGCTGGAGAAAGAGGGGTTCCGCTTCATGGTAACGCTCCTGAGTATAGTAGATAAATGCCAGGTTGTTGAGACTAGTGGCTACATCGTGATGTTCTTCACCCAGACGACTTGTGCTAATATCTAAACTTTGCTTATACCAAGGTTCAGCCTGATCATAGGTACCTTGACCCTCAGAGAATCTTCCTAAGCCAACAAAGGGCTCTATTAAATCTTCATCCCTGAGCCAGTCAGTTAGGACAGTCGCAGCTTCGTCTAAATGAGGGATGGCGGAGCTAACTGCTGCAATCTGATCGCGAGTTGGTGTATAAGAAATTTCTTTTGCTACAGCCACCATTGTCTTACAAAAGCTTTGCTTGTAGCTATCGACCTCTGGTAATTGAGCCAGCTTGGTCTGGAAAAATTCTCGAATTAGTGGATGGAGTTGATAGGTTTGCTGTTCAGTCAGTTGCAATAGGTTCAGTTTCAGTAAACTGCGATTGGCCGTAGGCCACGCTTCGCGATGAAGCGAAGCTTCCGCTAAAAGCGATCGCGTAATTCTTCTAATTCTTCTTGTTCTTCTTCCCAGTCATCTTCATCTTCAGTTTCTATAACACACTTTTCTACCAGTGACCACTCAAAAGGAGCAGGAGCAAACAGACTCAGACGACATCCCAACTGCTGGGCTTCTGGACAATCTTTCAAATCTTCCCAGGATAACTCAAAGGCTGCTGCTACTCCCAACTGGGCTGTCATTTCCCCTTCTTCTGTGGGATCAAGTAATGCCTTAGCTGCTAATTTCTTTTTCTCTAAACGTTTCTGAACTTTAGCAATGGTTAAGGTCG
This sequence comes from Moorena sp., assembly GCF_982860115.1. Lineage (NCBI taxonomy): Bacteria > Bacillati > Cyanobacteriota > Cyanophyceae > Coleofasciculales > Coleofasciculaceae > Moorena > Moorena sp. Next base: position 12,502 of record NZ_CEYLVT010000153.1, on the reverse strand, counting down.
ATTGTAGAGCTAACTCGGTTTTGCCCACACCGCCCATTCCGGCAATAGCACAAATTTCTAATCTATCGGTCTTTTGAAGTTCTTGATGGAGCTCCTTAAGTTGAGTGTCTCTACCGACAAAGTGGCGTTGCTGAATTAAGAAATGAATGCGCGATCATCTGGTTTTATTTAAGCCCCCTAAATCCCCAATTATGGGGGACTTGTCTTGATGCAGTCGCTCATGGGGAAACCCCAAAAACCACGCTGCCTCCCCAAGACCGCAGAGGTGCGCTTTCCGTTGGAGAATTTAATTCGCCAACGGAAAGCGCACCTCTGCATCGCTTGAGAGTTTTGTTACACCCAGAATTGGGGGGCTAGGGGGGCGAAACCATACCCAGAATCAGCTGTAGGTGAAGTGCAAGATCTCAGTTTACTAGAAGTCTAGTATTTCTTACTTACCGTAACATTGATAATTTGCGGATTATCGTTGGTGATGTTTTGCACAAAACCGTTATCAGGTTCATCAGTAGTTTCCTCTATGATTTGACACCAATCATCTTTACAATCCTCCACATTTCGCCCCGCTCCCAAATTATAATTCACCTTGTACGGGCTATCCAAGACAAAAGGAGCGATATCTAAAACCACCTCATTGTTACTTGGTATATCTACTAATAACACATCATATACATCCAAATTCTCAGGGGGACAAGAGTAATTGTTGACCAGATCGCACGTGGGGTAGGGGTACGCACTTGCGGCACCTGTGAACCCTAAGAACAAGGTAAAAGTCAGCAAGAGGGAAGAAAAAATTTTGAGAATGCTTTTCATTTGAACTTCTCCTTTTAATTTTTTTACAGAGAACATGTCATTTATTCAAAACATTTGTACTATATCTAGAGTCCCATCTATGGTTTAAGCTTACTCTGATGACATAACACTAAGCACAGGGCAAGCACCTCTTATATAGTTCATTTGTTCCACAACTTTGAACAATTATCCCGAGTTCCTAATTTTTAGTTGGAACAATCTGATATTAACCCTAATAAGTATCTATTAACCTCATAAACCTCATATAAAACCTCATATAAAACCTCATATAAAACCTCATGTAATACCAAAATTGGTATAAAACCTCATATAAAACCTCATATAATACAAATTTGGTATAAAATATAATTGACAAAAATACAATTTAATGGATAAGACATTATACGTATTAAAAACGTGGTCATTTCGGTTCTAAAACCCTTGAAAAATTAAGAGCTGATTCATAAACTCGCACTAAACCTTGTAGGATAAGGCTTGCGTAAAAATAGAACAATTGAACTATTTAATAGCTAAAAGACAATCATAGCAAGGCTTTCAGACTTCTTAAGATTTACTTTACGAATTAGCTCTAAGTGTTTCAGAATCCAAACCCCTACAACCCATTACCTATAGTGCTACCTTAGGCATTAGTCAGTAAACCCATACTTTAGCGCTTGTCCCCGGCTGCTGCGGCTAAAAACTCATGTAAAACCTCATGTAATACCAAAATTGGTATAAAACCTCATATAAAATCTCATATAATACAAATTTGGTATAAAATATAATTGACAAAAATACAATTTAATGGATAAGACATTATACGTATTAAAAACACAGAACAACATCAGGATCGAAGTAAGCGATCGCTCTTTCTGTTTCCATTGCTGCTCTGGTATTTCCTGGACCAATCTCAACAATTCCTACTTCCCAGGACTTACCATTATCTAAAAACTGTCCTAGTTCATAAACTGTCCCTTGTTCATGTTCTTCCTCTTGAAGATTGCTCAAATGATCCTTAACAGCAATGTATTCAACAGGAATAGCGGTTAATATAACTGCCCGGTTCATAAATCTTTGCTAGTTAACGTCAGTCAGATGTAAGCAACTAATCATTACCTGGCTGTGATCTCAGGTTTTGTCCAAACTTGTTGAATCAGTTAAAAAATGTAGTCAACTATATTGTATTGTTTATAGATGCATAAAATTCAATCTTGATTTAGTCTAACAAAAAAAATACAGGTAGTCGGGAATAGGGAGTCAGGAGTCGGGTAAAAAAATATCACAATTCATTTTATATACCTATAACAATTTGTCGGATATTTTGATTTTTTTATTTCTTATTTCCAAGGCTATCAGTAAATTAAATACACAAAAAAAAAGGAACGCTAATATTTTTATTATGTCCCCTGTTCCCAATTCTTAATTCTTAATTCTTAATTCTTAATTCTACTTGGTGGTGCGTTACGGGGCGGGTTATCCCAATACTAGCTACGAAGTCTAAAAGGCGCTCCCTCCCCTAACGCACCCTACGCACTAAATTCTTAATTCTACATTCTTAATTCTTAATTCTTAATTCTAATTAGCTCTCAAAAAAAATCTAAAAACCCTTGACAAATAAATTTATAATCGTTATTATTATATTTATAAACGTCAAAAGCAATTTTGAATTATGCCTGACAACTTTCGCCCAGATCCACAAAACAATCCTGAGGATATCACTCCTAGTAATACTCCTCAAGAACCTTCCCCAAAAAAATACCCCATTAAGCACATTCTGAAGGGTTCCCGCCGGGCAATAAACAACACCATGCAGACCCTTTATGCACGGGGTTACGCCGAAATATCGGAGTGGAGCCCCCTTCAGCCGACGGGAATTCCTGGCGAATTCATCACCATGATGACCAAGTATTTAAATTTGGGTTAAACTATTAAATTATAGGGGGGGTCGCCCCCCCTGGCCAAAGCATCAGGTTTGTTCACGTAGCGTGACCTTTGGTCAATCCTATGGGATCATTTCTGGATTGGTTTAGAAAGTTGAGGCATAACTAAAAACTCTTAGCCGTAGAAGGTTTTCTGCGGCTATTTTTTTTGAGGTTTAAGGTTAGAAGGTTAGAAGGTTGAAGGTTAGAAGGTTGAAGGTTAGAAGGTTTAAAGTTAGAAGGTTTAAAGTTAGAAGGTTGTTCGCGTAGCGTGGCCTTTTGGCCAAGGTTAAAGGTTATGATATCGAAATTAGCGTTAATAACAATATTCGGTATTTCTCCATTTCCCCACACTTCCCTCTGTTTACCTTTGTCTGGTGGGATTAGTGAGAGCATTGAATACGTACGAAATAGTGATTAGCTAACCAATAACTGTCTTGATCAAGTGCTTGATATCATCTAAAGAATGAAGAATGAAGAATGAAGAATGAAGAATGAAGAATGAACGAATTCTAAATTCTAAATTCTAAATTCTAAATTCTAGATTCTAAATTCTAAATTCTACCAGACTCTACCTGAGTTTAAGGGTTGACTGAGGGTTCCAGGCTCAGAGGCAGTAGTGGATTTTAAAACTGCGATCGCTTTTCCGTATTGAGGATCCTTGCTAGTGCCACGCCATCCCGGTTGACTAGATAGCAGTTGCCGTTGCTCAAGGGTCAACTCTTGGCGAATATCGGGCACAATTCCTTTCAAACTAATATCTTCACCACTGGGTAGGTAGTAACGAGAGACGGTCACCGTTAAACCCGAACCATCGGATAAGGAATGGACAGACTGGACAGCGGCTTTACCAAAGGTGCGAGAACCGATAACAGTAGCGCGTTTGTTATCTTTGAGAGCACCAGTTAAAATCTCACTAGCACTAGCGGAGTTACCATCCACTAGAATCGCTAAGGGCAGTTGGGTCAAGGCGGTTCGATTAGCTGTGTATGCCTGTTTACCACCGATGCGGTCTATAGTGCTAACAATTTCCCCCTCTTGCATCCACATGCGGGCAATTTCAATACTGGAAAAAAGCAATCCTCCTGGATTCCCCCGCAGATCTAGGACATAAGCATTCACATTCTGCTGATTTAGGTTACTAATTGCCCGTTGCATTTCTTCAGCTGCATGGGAACTAAATTCATTTAAGCTGATATAACCCACTCGCAGATTCCCTTCCTGCTTGACGCTGTAACGAACAGAAGGGATTTCTATCTCAGCTCGGGTTAGTTCTATCTCAAAGATGCCCTCCCCTGGTCTGGCAATCCGCAGAGTCACTGATGTTCCCACTTTACCCCGGATTAGTTCCGAGGCATCTTCGAGACTTAACCCTTTCGTCGGTTTGCTATCTACCGCTAAAATCCTATCCCCAGCTTGAAGACCTGCCTTAAACGCTGGGGAATTTTCAATCGGTTCAATGATCAACGGAGTTTCGGTCTGCTTTTCTATTTCCATGCGAATACCCACACCAGACAGTTGACCAACAGTTTGGTTTGTCAAGGCTTGGAACTGTTCTGGCTCTAGAAACCGGGTGTAGGGGTCTTCCAAGGTTTCTAGGGCTTTCCGAATCGCTTTATAGGCTTCTTCCTTTGAAGCGTAGCTTCTGCTCAGCAGTTCGTGCCTAGTCGTTTGCCAGTCAACTTGGTTAAAGGTGTTATCAACATATTCGCGATTGACAGTTTGCCAAACTTCATCAACAATCGTCTTAGGGCTATCCTGAAATGCTACAACCACAGAGCTACCATTAATCGGTGTTGCCCAAGACCAAACTGCTGTGGTTGCGATCGCTCCAGTGAACAGAACACGTTTGAGTCGGGGGAAGTTTTTCAGGGATTGTCTCATGGATATAAGGCGGCAAATTACTTAATTAGTTAATTACTTGATTTATTTAGTTTTTTATATATTGAGGTTTTTGTTGACCAGTTCTAGGATTGCCCACGGCTATGAGCTAGTGAGACTACCTAGCTATGACTACTAATTCTACTGATGATAATAACCAAAAAAAATTTTTTTATACTTTTAGCTTCTGATATGATATACTAAGGGTATATTCCTATGTCGGGTTAAACCGAAAACTTAGTCACCAAGTTTCAGTCACCAAGTTTCAGTCACCAAGTTTCAGTCAGTTAGTGACAAGAGAGGCTAGAGTTTTTTTTTATACGATTTAATACTCTAATTGTAATATACAAAAATTCAGCAACTATGGCAGACTGCCGTTGTGCCAGTTCCGAAACTGAACTGCTCTGGGTACACAGACTGCCATAGCGATCGCAAAATAATCACTAATTTAGCTGCCAGCTCACGTGGCTAGCCGAATGCGTTGTATAAAAAAATACTTGCAGCCATCCCGATCAACCCCTGAGTATTGTATAGCGCAGCTGAAAATCCAGTTAGGGGAGTTGGGTAGATGGGAAAATCGGGAGTCAGATCAGGGTTCCCTGTGCCCTGTTCCCTACTCCCTGTGCCCTGTTCCCTTCTAAAAGCCAGGACGAAAACCTCAACGAATTTAGAAATGCGATATCTCTAACCACCAGCAACAGCTGTGACAATACTCACTTCATCCCCATTGTTGAGTTTTGTTTCTGTATTTTCCAACAAGCGGATATCTTCCCCGTTCACGTAGAGATTCAAAAATCGACGGGGTTTACCCTGCTCATCGCACAGTCGTTGTTTAATACCAGGACAATTACTTTCCAGGGATTCGATCAGTTCAGAAACATTCGTTCCCTCGCATTCTACTGTTGATTGCTCTTGGGTATATTTTTGCAGAGGAGTAGGAATTAAAACTTTTACAGCCATAATCAATATCTTGTTATCTTGCTTTGAATTCTCAATTTTGAAGCTTGAATGGTAAGCAATCAGCTATTAGCTTAAGCGCTACGCGCACGCTACGCGAACAGCCATCAGCTATCAGCTATCAGCTATCACCCATCGGCTGTAAGCGACGCTACTGTTCGCGCAGCGTGGGCGTAGCCCAATCGATGGTTTTGAATAAAATCAGCTGAGTGCTGAGTGCTGAGTGCTGAGTGCTGAGTGCTGAGTGCTTAAACTAAAACTTGCTGCCATTCCAAACGCTCTAGGGTGTTAGCCCGCTCATATGCTTTCTCGAAATTGTCTAGTTTTGGTTCAATCACAAACGGTTGACCCACATAGCCTTGAACTGCTTCTTGGGTCTTCAAGCCATTACCAGTGATGTAGGCTACCGTAGTTTCATCGGGGTCAATTTTACCAGCTTCTACCAGCTTCTTGAGTACAGCAATTGTAGTACCACCTGCGGTTTCGGTGAAGATTCCTTCGGTTTCTGCCAGCAACTTCATCCCTTCGATAATTTCTGCATCAGTGACGGATTCAATGTTTCCCTTAGTTTTCTCAGCTATTTCTAAAGCGTAGACGGCGTCGGCTGGGTTCCCAATCGCAATGGATTTAGCAATAGTGTTGGGCTTGACTGGAGTAATGAAGTCCCGTCCTTCTTTGAAAGCTTGAGCGATCGGGGAGCAACCTTCTGCTTGAGCACCACTGAAGCGCACTGATTTATCTTCTACTAGACCGACTTTGATAAATTCTTGGAAGCCTTTGTAGATCTTGGTGTATAGAGAACCTGATGCCAAGGGAGCAACAATATGATCCGGTAGTTGCCAACCTAGTTGTTCAGCTACTTCAAAGCCCAGAGTTTTGGAGCCTTCTGAGTAGTAGGGACGTAGGTTAATGTTCACAAATCCCCAACCGTGGCTGTTGGCTACTTCACAACAGAGGCGGTTGACTTGGTCGTAGTTGCCTTTGACTGCCATTAATGTGGGGTTGTAAATCAGAGTGCCCATCACTTTACCCGCTTCCAGGTCAGCAGGGATAAACACGCAGCAGTCGAGTCCAGCATGAGCTGCGATCGCAGCAGTAGAATTCGCTAAGTTTCCAGTACTCGCACAGGATACCGTTGAGAAGCCTAACTCCCGTGCTCTACTTAGAGCTACTGATACCACCCGGTCTTTGAAGCTCAGGGTGGGCATGTTGACCGCATCATTTTTAATGTAGAGATTTTTTAACCCTAAGCGTCTAGCCAAGCGAGTCGATTTCACTAAGGGAGTCATTCCCGTACCAACATCAATATAGTTATCAGTGGCAAGGGGTAAGAAAGAACGATAGCGCCAGATGGATTTCGGACCTGCCTCAATGCTCTGCCTGGTTACATTGCGTCTGAGGATACTGTAGTCATATTTGACTTCCAACGGACCAAAGCATTCCTCACAAACGTGCATTGCCTTGGGCTCATACTCCGCACCACACTCTTTACACTTCAACTTGGTAAATGCGGTAGATGCCTGGGTTTTGGGAGTAATTGTGGCTTGGCTCATGGGTATATCTCTAATTACGCTCTCTAATTACGTTCAGTCAAGACTTGATTAAAAGTAACATACCTCAAAATGCACGTCAAACATACCCGACTTTTTTAGTCGGGATTAATTGCAGGGGATAAAGACTAAACATTAACGACTCAAAATTACTGTCAATTGAGATACAAACATTTAGTTCAATTAGTGATAAATGGCTGTGTGTAGGGAACAGGGAAGAGGCAACAGGCAACAGGCAACAGGCAAGCTTGAAGATTTTTGAATTAAGAATTTAGAATGTAGAATTCAGAATTCTGACAGACAACCTACCCTACATCGAACGCCAAAGGCGAACAACCTGCCAACTTTCGCAACCAAGATTCCCGACTCCCGATTCCCGACTGCCGACTGCCGACTCCCTAGTAGCGCTGAGCGAGATCTACCTCACCCAGGGCAGGAACCGTTGCGGAAAATCATTTCTAATCCCTCACTATTCGATTAACTATTCCATGGGCAAGATCGCCAAAACACATAAATTCATCATCATTTGCCTCACTACTCTAATTTTCATTAGTGCTGGCAGCGCCTTTGCTCAAGACAGAGTTATCTTTAGCAGAAAAGATATCTTTCATCCTGTTATCGCTAAAAACGGTATGGTTTCCTCTCCAGAACGCTATGCCTCACAAGCTGGTTTAGCGGTTTTAAAAGAAGGTGGCAATGCTGTTGATGCTGCGGTAACCATTGGGTTTACCCTAGCGGTAACCTTACCGCGAGCTGGCAATCTCGGTGGCGGTGGCTTTATGCTCTTACATCTGGCCAAGGATAACCAAACCATTGCTATTGATTATCGGGAGAAAGCACCACTCGCTGCTACTCGTGATATGTTCCTGGATAATAATGGTGAGGTTGACCCAGAAAAGTCTCGATACAGTTATTTATCTGTAGGTGTTCCTGGTACCGTAGCTGGGTTAACTATGGCACTGGAAAAATACGGCACTATTTCCTTAGAACGGGCATTACAACCAGCTATTAAATTAGCAGAAAAAGGGTTCCCAGTTTCTGAAGATTTGCTCGGCTCTCTGAGATACTCTAAGCAGCGAATGCAAGCTTCCGAGGCGAGTATGGCTATTTTTTATAAGCCAGGAGGTATCCCTTATCAGGTCGGGGAAATCTTGGTACAAAAGGATTTAGCCCGTAGTTTAAAGCTAATTGCTAACAATGGGGCTAAAGCTTTTTATGAAGGTGCGATCGCATCGGCTATCGTAGCAGATATGGAAGCCAATGGTGGTCTGATTACCAAAGAGGATTTAGCGACCTATAAACCCGTGATTCGAGAGCCGATTCGGGGAACTTATCGGGGCTATGAGATTTATTCTATGCCACCTCCAAGTTCTGGAGGTATCCATCTAGTCCAGATGTTGAATACCTTAGAAGCATTTCCGATTCGGAAACTGGGACATAATACTGCCCAAACCATTCATTTAATGACGGAAAGTATGAAGTTAGCGTATGCTGACCGTTCTAAGTTTTTAGGAGATCCTGACTTTGTGCCCGTTCCGATTGCTGAATTAACCTCTAAAACCTATGGTGAACGCATCCGTCAACGGATTAATCTCTATCAAGCAACTCCCAGTTCAGAAATTGCCCCTGGTAATCCTACTCAACGGGTAGAAAGCAATGATACCACCCATTATTCAGTGATGGATAAGTATGGCAATGCTGTTGCTAATACCTATACTTTAAACTTCAGCTATGGCAGTAAAATTACAGTACCGGGAACGGGTATTCTCCTCAACAATGAAATGGATGATTTTTCAGCTAAGCCAGGAGTCCCTAATGCTTTTGGGTTAACTGGAGCAGAATTCAATGCTATAGCACCAGAAAAAAGAATGCTGAGTTCTATGACCCCAACAATTGTGCTCAAAGATGGTAACCCTTATCTAGTCACTGGCAGTCCCGGGGGGAGTAGGATTATTACCACAGTTTTGCAATTGATTATGAATGTAATTGATCACCAGCTGAATATTGCTACAGCTACTAATGCCATTCGGGTACATCATCAATGGTTACCGGATCAACTTTTTATAGAACAGGGTTTGAATGGTGATACAATCCAATTATTAAAGTATAAAGGATATAAGATTTCGGTGCGTAATGCTATGGGGAGTACCCAGAGTATCATGTACATTAACAATTCATTTGAAGGTGCATCTGATCCTCGCCGACCTGGTGCCTTAACCTTAGGTTATTAACATAGCATTTACTTTAGCAATCGGTGTAGGAATTGTGGGAGTTTTGGATCGTAAGTTCCCTACTCCCTACTCCCTACTCCCTGTTCCCTGTTCCCTGTTCTCTATTCCCTTTGCTATTACATGCCTCCACCTGAACCTAAGAATAAATGCCTAGATTGCTTAGGGATGAGATTGGAAGGAATGCTGATTCCGCCAAACAAACAAAAACGTAAGTTTTGGCAAAAACCCTCTAAAATCCCGCAGATTAATTTATACCTAACTATCCAATTTAAGCAACAGTGGGAAGAGTTGCTCGAAGGTCGTGTTAAATTTGGACTCAAAGGTGGAGTACTGCGTCTTCATCTCCAACATGGTAATATCCCCTATGAATTCCGTGAGCTTGGTGGTTATCTTCAACTGGCAACACTAGGTAATCAACAGCCACCATGGCCTAGTTGTGATCTCAACCAACGTCCAACAGACCCTAATGGCAACAGGGAAAAAGGGGGAGGTGCTGTTACTCCAGAAGCTACCCAATCGCAATCCCACGAGACATCATCCCACGAGACATCCCAACCAGAATCTCAAGCAGAATCCTACGAGACCGATCAAGTTTCCTGGTGCCACATTACCAATCAAGTTTCGGGGGAAAATCCTGCCTGGATTTTTGAAGAAGAGAAGGGCAATGGTGTTTTATTTGGTTCCCTGAATCGGGTAAAGCTAGCAACTGTGAATGTCACTGCTTTACCCTGTCGTATCCAAGCAATCTTTGAAGTATCCCAGCGAGATATTTGTGTAACTGAAGTTGAGGGGTTGTGGTCTTCAAACCTTACCCGCAATAAAACCGTTGTGCTCAACAGACTGATTGTGGAACATTTGTTGGTAAGTAAATTTAAGCCCTATCTGTCTCGAGTGGAATTGCAATATGGGTGAGGAAAAATCTCAACCGATTCTGCTAAGCCTGATCAAGCGGGTTTTAGTGGCAGAAACAGACAATCTTGAGCAGTTGACTGCAATGGTTGGGCTGAATCTGGCTGAGCACTTCACTGCAGCTGACTTAAGTTACACTGACCTCAGCCAAGCTAGGTTGATTGAAGCGGATTTCAGAGGAACGGATTTCCGGGGGGCTAACCTCCAAGGTGCCAACTTCTGTAATGCTGACTTGAGGGGGGCTGATTTCAGGAGTGCCAATTTAAGGATGAGCGACTTCAGGAGTGCTAATCTCCAGGGGGTAAGCCTTGGTGGTGCTGACTTGAGGGGGATACGATTAGATGCTGCTAATCTCAGGGATGGTGACCTCAGTGGTGCGGACTTGAGGGGAGCTGACGTCAGGAAAACTGACCTCACTGGTGTTAATCTTAGCGAGGCTAAATTGGGAGGTGCTTACCTCCAGGGGGCTAAACTTAGGGGGGCTAATCTGGGTAGTGCGATTTTGAGCAGAGCTAACCTTCAGGGCACTAACCTGATCCGTGCCCACCTAGGGGGGGCTGACTTGAGGTGTGTTGATTTATCTCATGCTAACTTGAGCCGTGCCGAGCTTAGTGAAGCTAACCTCAAAGGTGCGAAACTGAGGGGCACTAATCTTAAAGGTGCTGATTTAAGTTTAGCAGATATGACCCAAGTCTGCCTGATTCGTGGTAATTTGAGTTATGTCCATCTGATTCGTGCCAACCTACGCAAAGCTGAGCTGATTCGTAGCGACTTAAGTCATAGTGATCTCAGGGGAGTTGATCTTCAGGCAGCTGACTTGAGTTTGGCTATCTTAGAAAATGCTGACCTTAGGAGTGCTAATCTCAGAAGTGCGAAGATGAATCTTACTGAGTTAGATGGTGCCAATCTCAGAGGGGCTGATTTTAGTCATGCTGACATTAGGGGGGCAAAAGTGAAAGGGGCTAGATTCGCTAAAAATAGAGGTATTTCTAATCAGATGAGACAAGTTTTGATGCGGTTAGGGGCAATCTTTGAAGATGATGACCGCGATAGCTCTAGGGTGATTATTGCTCGTTAAGTTTTAGTAAGCATTCAGCTAAAGCGCTACGCGCACGCTTCGCGAACAGTTATCAGCATTCAGCGAATAGGGTGCGTTAGGCAAAGCTAACGCACCGAAATGATTGCGATCGCGAAGCGGTTACGAAGGAACATCGCATTTTTTTACGCAACGTTATCCCCTGAGGTACGTAAGGGAATTAGAGGCAGCAGGGGAGACAAGGGAATCAGAGACACATTTGAAGTTTCAGTATTGGCAGGTTCAGGTGCTTGGAAAGGTTCCTCAAATTGCTCAAAGTGCATTTCGGATACTGGTGTCTGTAACAATTTTTCTAATCCAATTTGCGGTGGGATTTCAGCAATATCTTCTTCGAGGATTTGATTGAGCTTAATTTTGTCTTCTATTTCCAGAGTAGTAATTGCTTCGACAAGAGACTCGAAAGGAATTAGCCTTTTGAAAGCAGCTTCTATCATATTTACCTTCCGGGATTATGTTTATATGATTACTTAGTTTACTATAGTAGCCCCAATTTATCTTTGTGGTAACGAGAGTTTATGTTTATTAACATTTAATTACAAACTCTCATCTTAACTTATAAGATTAACTGTTGACTATTGTATAAAAATATGTTTACTTAAGCAAGTAAATTTTACCAGGTCCCGTTATTGTCAACATATCATAACATAGTACAAAAATAACCAAAACTGTATTTAAACATACTATTAACCAGGAAAAACTACTTTGCCCTGGCTTTATATACAGGGATTATATCATGTCCGTATAATTACTCTAATAAAAAGATTCCCACACTTCCCACACTTCCCACACTTCCCACACTTCCCATCTACCTATTTACCCATCTCCCTATTAAACGAATGCTTACCTGTTTTATTCAAAACCTGAGTGAGAATATGCGTATAGCGCATAGGCTGAATGCTAAATGCTGAATTCTGAATGCTGAATGCTTACCTTGGGGCGTTGCTGAATAATGGAATGATTTTAGGAGTAGGTGCGCTTGCCGTGATGACCAGGGATTGCTCGCCATCACGGGTCGCACCTGTAGAATGGGCATCTTGCGTAGAAGCGATGCAGCGCGGTCTTGGGGAGGCAGCGCCGCCAAAGGGGGTCTCCCCCATGAGCGACTGCATCAAGACACTGGCATCTTGGGTAGAACTGGCATCTTGGGTAGAACTGGCATCTTGGGTAGAA
>NZ_CEYLVT010000152.1:0-17948 GCF_982860115.1 Moorena sp. | reverse complement strand
GCCTATTGCCTATTGCCTATTGCCTATTGCCTATTGCCTATTGCCTACTCCCTACTCCCTACTCCCTACTCCCTACTCCCTACTCCCTATTGCCTTATTTAGCAGAAATAGAAAATTACTACTATAAAGACTTGATAAACTTAACCGAATACTAGTGACATTAACCAAAACTCATGGCATCAATAAATAAGGTATTTTTCCAGACCCAGGAAAGAGCATAGATGGCAAGGCTCTTTCCTTTTTCTAGGGGATATTCTGTGAGATTTTTGTTTCGAGCTATCGCTTCATCTTGAGTAATATTTTTCTTTCAAAAAGATAAACGATACTAACCCAATAAATAATCAAAAATATTTTTGCAATAAATATTTTTGATTTAGATAAGAGCATCATTAAATCTATAGTATGGCATCTTACATTTGGCCATGAATCTGGAAAATAAATCCGGATATCTGGACGTTAGTAGGTATTTATTTATTGGTAGATCATTAGATAAGCATTCAGCGTCGTGCTATCTACTCTATGCTATCAGCTATTAATGATGAGTTCAAGAGCAATTTTATGACCTGCATGTCAGGCCAGGGTCACCCGTAAAGTAAAAATAAACCGATGGACTTACTCTCTTGATATAAAAAGCTATCAGCTATCAACGGTCAGCTGAGGGCTGTTCGCGTAGCGTGGCCATAGGCCAAGGCCTTTAGCTGATAGCTTAGGATAATTGTTAACGTTAAGTGCCCACAGCCTTAGCAACTGAGGAGTTTTTTTAAAGACGAAATATTATGCCAAGATTTGAATTTGAAGACCCCCGCTTTACTCTAACTGATTTTATAGTTGTTAATAATATCTTTGCAGATAATACAGTCATCAATTTACCTGATGGTGTGGACACTGGTAGTGCTACTACAACCTTTGATTTGCCCAGTGGTACTTACCAGGTTGTCCTGAACGCTGCTGATGAGCCAGACGGGAATAGCACAGTTGAGGTTGTCATTGGTGATCAGACGTTTTCATTCACTCTCGATAATCCCAATCCTGGTGCTAATGATATCTTCCCTAATGCTGAGAGTTTCAAGGATATAACCGTTGCTGAGAGCATATTTATTCCTGAAGGGACTCAAATTACCATTAATGGGGTAAAGGACAATCAAGAATTTGTTCGACTTGATTATATTGACTTTAACCTGATTAATGAATCTCCTGTTGCAGTAGATGACACTGTCAGTACTGGTGGCAATCCCAACGTTACCATTGATGTCCTAGCTAATGACAGTGATACTGAGGGTGATGCCGTTCTAACCATTGACCAACAAGGCGGTAATGGCACAGCAGTAGTCAATCAAGATGGCACCATTACCTATACTGCTAATGATGGTTTCACTGGGCTTGATACCTTCACCTACCAGCTCGATGATGGCACCAATCCTCCGGTCACAGCTACGGTTGAGGTTAATGTTGATGTTCCTAATGAAGCTCCTGTAGCGGTAGATGACACAGCTACCACTGCGTTAAACACTGCAGTTAATATCGATGTCCTAGCTAATGACAGTGATACTGAAGGTGATGCCCTAACTGTAACCCTTGACCAGCAGGGCGCTAATGGTACTGCAGAAGTCAATCAAGATGGCACCATTACCTATACTCCTGTTGATGGTTTTCTTGGGACTGATACCTTTACCTATCAGATCGATGATGGCACCAATGCTCCGGTCACAGCTACCGTTAACGTTGATGTTACTGCTCCTAATGAATCTCCTGTAGCGGTAGACGATACTGCTACCACTGTAGAAAACACTGCAGTTGATATCAATGTCCTAGCTAATGACTCTGATCCTGATGGTGATGCCCTGACTGTGGCCATTGACCAGCAAGGCGCTAATGGCACTGCAGTAGTCAATCAAGATGGCACCATTACCTATACTCCTGTTGATGGTTTCACAGGGACTGATACTTTTACCTATCAGATCGATGATGGCACCAATCCTGCAGTCACAGCTACCGTTGATGTTGATGTTACTGCTCCTGGTCCTGGTATAATAGCCACAGACGACACAGCTACCACTGCGCCAAACACTGCAGTTAATATCAATGTCCTAGCTAATGACATTGATCCTGAGGGAGATCCTCTGACTGTAACCCTTGACCAGCAGGGGGCTAATGGTACCGCAGTAGTCAATCAAGATGGCACCATTACCTATACGCCAAATGCGGACTTCACTGGACCTGATAGCTTCACCTACCAGATTACTGATGGCACTAATCCTCCGGTCACAGCTACCGTTGATGTTGATGTCACTACTGTTAATGAATCTCCAGTAGCGGCAGACGATACTGCTACCACTGAGCAAAACACTGCAGTTGATATCAATGTCCTAGCTAATGACGTTGATCCTGAGGGAGATCCCCTGACTGTAACCCTTGATCAGCAGGGCGCTAATGGTACCGCAGTAGTCAATCAAGATGGCACCATTACCTATACTCCTGTTGATGGTTTCACTGGGGCTGATACCTTCACCTACCAGATTAGTGATGGCACCAATCCTGCGGTCACAGCTACCGTTAACGTTGATGTTACTGCTCCTAATGAATCTCCTATAGCGGTAGACGATACTGCTACCACTGTAGGAAACACTGCAGTTGATATTAATGTTCTAGCTAATGACTCTGATCCTGAGGGTGATGCCCTAAATGTGGCCATCAACCGGCAGGGCGGTAATGGTACAGCAGTAGTCAATCAAGATGGCACCATTACCTATACTCCTGTTGATGGTTTCACTGGGGCTGATAACTTCATCTACCAAATCGATGATGGCACCAATCCTGCGGTCACAGGTATCGTTAACGTTGATGTTACTGTTCCTAATCAAGCTCCTGTAGCGCTAGACGACACTGCTACTACTGTAGGAAACACTGCAGTTGATATCAATGTCCTAACTAATGACTCTGATCTTGAAGGTGATGCCCTGGCTGTAACCATTAACGAGCAAGGACTTAATGGCACAGTAACCGTTAATGAAGATAGCACCATTACCTATACTCCTAATAATGGTTTCATTGGGTTTGATCGCTTTACGTATCAGATCGATGATGGCACTAATCCTGCGGTCACAGCTACCGTTAACGTTGATGTCACTGCTCCTAATCAAGCTCCAGTAGCCGTAGACGATACTGCTACCACTGAGCAAAATACTGCGGTTAATATCAATGTTCTAGGTAATGACTCTGATCCTGAGAATGATGCCTTAACCTTTACCATTGCCACCAATCCAAATAACGGTACGGCAGTAGTCAATGATAATGGTACCCTGGGTGATGGGACAGATGACTTTATTATCTATACGCCAAATGCCGACTTCACTGGCACTGATAGCTTGACTTACCAGGTAAGCGATGGCAATGGCGGTACTAGCACAGCCACTGCTAACATCACCATTGAACAGACTACGCCTATAACGCCTACGACGCCTCTAACTGTGAATGCCAATAATATCTTCACGGTTAACGGCAACAGCGCTGGAGAAGCCCCACTCCAATTCACTCTTACAAGTCGCGAACTTGGTGAGGTCAGTGAAATTGGAGCATTTGTTGCTGATGATGCCCTAGGTACAGTTGATGGCATTGCCCCTGGTCAGAGTGGTTATGCAGAAGCTGCTCTGTTCCGAGCTGAGACAATTTTCTCTGTTCTCCCTGACAGTTTAGGTAGTGCTCAACCCACCCGCATCATCGACAGTTTTAACCCCAACGATAACCTGGTATTCTACGTGATCCAAGGTGGCTCTGTGGATGGGGTGCTAGCGGGACAGGATTCTACCTCTAACGTATTCTTCGGTGGTGCTTCATTTAATAGCGATGGTCAGAACCATCTACAGGTTACTGACAATGGCAATGGTCAGTTAACCGTGCGCTTTGAAGATGGCAATGATTTCGACTTCAATGATGCCACTGTGGTTGTCTCAGACGGTACAGGTTCCACTGCGCCACTGGGAGGAGGCCCTAACGACATTCAAGGGATTCTGGAACTGATCGATTTGACCGACGTGACTGGTACAGTAACTGGTAGTCTTGTGGTCAACAGTGAAGCTGAATTCAATAATACCGTTGGCTGGTATGTGGTTGATAATTTCAGTGGCACAGTTAACGGTTTAAATCCTGGCGATGCTGGTTATGCAGAAGCTGCACTCTCAAATCAGGTAAACTTAAGTGTTGGAGTATCCGGTGGGGTAATACTGGCTCCATTCCTGATTTCCGATGGCACAGTAGCGGAGTTTCTAGCTAATAATCCTTCTAATGCAGCTCCAGATGATGCCGATTCTGGCCTGAATGCCTACTTTGCTTACGTGGGGGCTAACCCAGATCAAGTTGACCACATTCGCCTGCTAGGAGATAACACCTTTGGTTTCGAGGATCTGTTCGGTGGTGGTGACGAAGACTTCAACGATGTGGTTGCTCAGGTTAACTTAACTGTTGCCTAAGTGTTGCCTAAGTGTTCAGCCGTCAGCTATCAGCATATGCGCTACGCGCACGCTGCTTGAGGTGCTTTTGAATAAAAAAGGTAAGCATTGGTTTAATCTGAGTTAAGTCTGCTCACCGCTGACGGCTGACCGCTGACCGCTGTTCGCGTAGCGTGGGCGTAGCGCATATGCTGACCTCAAGCAAATATATCCTACAAGCCTCAGTATCAACTGAGGTTTTTTTTGTTTCATCCAATATTTCCACTGGTAACATTAAAAAGGGAATAGTACTATAGAAATGCCATCGTATCTATATGAACTCCTATCGTCGATTTAACCTAACCTTGGCAGCAGTTACCTTGCCCAGTTTATTCGGTTTTGGCTTATTGAACGCTGCTGTTGACCCTTACGGAGTCATAAATAGCCCAGAGTTACCCGGTGTAAATCAGTTGAAGCCTGAACAATTTAACCATGTCAGACTATTCAAGGCTATAGATGTTATTCGTAATGAACCCAAAATCGTTTTGTTAGGGTCATCACGAACTGACCTGGGACTTAACCCAAAGCACCCAGGGCTTAAACCAGGAAACTCCAGATACAATTTGGCACTAGTGGGTCCAAATATGTATGAAGTTAAACGTTATTTTGACCATGCTCTAACTAATCAACCGGATTTAAAAACCGTTGTGATTGGTCTTGACTTTTTCATGTTCAATGACTTGAAAACTAATGCTCCAGATTTTAAAGAAAGTCTTCTTAATCAAGAAACTATTCCCCTGCAAGAAGTAATTAATTCGACCCTATCCCTAAACGCGCTGAATGCTAGCAAATCAACCCTAAGTTCTAGTATCAAGTCAAAGGCTTACTTTCTCTATGATGCCAATGGTATGCGTTTTATTTATAACAATAAGCCCAAGAAACCTTTACCAGTCGGTTTTCAGGACATGCTAAAGGGGTTAATGGCAAGTGAGGGCTATTATAAAGAGTATCGACTTTCTGATAGTTTTTTGGAGGATTTTCAAGACATTGTTGAGACCTGTAAGGAACAAGGGATAGAGCTAAAAGTATTTATCTCACCATCCCATGCTACTCAATGGGAAAGTCTTAGGGTTAGTGGACTGTGGCCAGTGTTTGAAAAATGGAAACACCGGTTAGTGGAGATTACACCAGTGTGGGATTTTTCTGGCTATAACAGCATTACCACAGAAGCGATTGGAGAAGGGATGAAAAACTATTGGGATAGCTCTCATTATCGCGAGGAAGTCGGTGATTTAATCCTAAATCGCCTATTCAGTTATCAATCTCAGACTGTTCCAGAGGATTTTGGTGTTCTAATTACACGAGAAAATGTTGAATCCCACCTCGGTAAAATTAGGAATGAGCGGGAGTCATGGGCAAAGACTAATCCTGATCTAGTACAGTTAGTGGAAGATTTGAACCCAAAATCTGAGATAGCAAGTAAGTAAGTTTCCTACACTTAGTGTGGTTTGGTAAGCATTCTGCTATCAGTATTCAGATATCAGCTATCAGCTTAAGCGCTACGCGCACGCTACGCGAACAGCTATCAGATATCAGCTATCAGCTATCAGTGATCAGCTTTCATCCAAAGACTGACCGCTGACCACTGACTGCTGACTGCTTACGTCAATTGACCAATTTGTTTCAAATCCACATTGCCACCGCTAATAATCACACCAATCCGAGCATTGGGCATTTTAATAATCCCTTCAAGTAGGGCAGCAGCGGCTAAGGCACCAGTGGGTTCAACTACAATTTTCAGCCGTTCCCAGAGGAAAAACATGGTACGGATAATCGCAGCTTCCGATACAGTTACCATGTCATCAACGTAATGAAGGACTAGGGGAAAGGTAAGTTTGCCGAGGCTGGGAGTTCTGGCTCCGTCAGCAATGGTGTTGGGATTGTCAACAGTTTGGAGGATTTTGCTATGGAAGGAACGGGTGGCATCATCGGCTTGTGCTGGTTCTACACCAATCACACGGCAATTAGGACATAGGGTTTTGATTGCGATCGCACATCCTGAGAGTAAGCCACCACCACCACAACACACCAGTAACAGATCCAGTGAACCAACTTGTTCTAGGAGTTCTTTGGCAGTAGTACCTTGTCCAGCAATGATATGGGGGTGATCGTAGGGAGGAATGATGGTGAGTTTGCGATCGCGTGATAACTCTTCGGCTAATGTTTCTCGTCTCAATTCAGCCCGATCATATAAAATTACTTCAGCACCATAGCCACGGGTAGCGGCTTGCTTGACCCCTGGGGCATCTTTGGGCATCACTACAGTGGTGGGGATATCGAGGAGGGTGCCAGATAATGCGATCGCTTGGCCATGATTACCAGAAGAAAAAGTGAGAACCCCTCGCTGTTTTTGTGCTTCAGATAGTTGTGACAGAGCGTTATAAGCCCCTCGAAACTTAAAGGCACCAATACGTTGGAAGTTTTCGCATTTAAAGAACACTTGAGCGTTGGTGAGCTGGTTGACAGTCCTGGAGGTATGGACTGGGGTTTGATGGGCATTGCCCGATAGGCGTTTGGCAGCAGCTTCTATGTCAGTGTAGGTTACGGGTAATGCTTGCAGTTCCATAGCAGTAGGGAGTCGGGAGTCCGGGAGTCGGGAGTCGGGAGTCGGGGTAAGAAACTTGAATGTACCTGATCAGTATCAGAAACGCGCTTACTTAATTCTTAATTTTTCATTCTAAATTCTTAATTCTACTTGGTGGTGCGTTACGGCGCGGGCTATCCCAACATTGGCGCTCGGTATTTAAAATTAGGGCTCCCCCGCCCCTAACGCACCCTACCCACTAAATTTTTAATTCTTAATTCTTAATTCTTAATTCTTAATTTTTAATTTTTAATTTTTAATTCTGAGATTAATTGACCAATTTTAGACGATGTGGTGAGGGTTGATCATACAGAACAATAAAACCACCAATAACCACCACAGCCAATGCTGAGGGGACTAATGGTACCCAATACCCTTGTTTCAAAAGACCTAAACACGACCCGTAGAGAATCGATAGAGCCAACACCAACACACCCAAACGTAGGGAGGATTTACAGTGCCAACACACCAGACCAACCGTTAGGCACCAACCCCAAATCCACACTACTTCAGCCCATGCGGGCCAATCTTGTATCAGGGGTCGCTGATCTAAAACAGCACTGAGAATCTGACTTACCATGTGAGCATGGATAATTACCCCTGGTGTTTGATTCTCTATTGTATTACCTTTACTATAGGGTGTAAAAAAATAATCCTCACGGCTGGGAGCAGTAACGCCGATCAGAACAATTCTTCCCTTGAAGGCATCACGATTGATCTTACCGTTTAGAACTTCAGAGAGATTGACTTGGTGAACAAAATCCTCTGGAGATTTGTGAAAACGGTAATTCAGCATGATTTGGTGCCCCCAATCATCCAGGTTATGATAACTGCCAGTATGCTTGGTTAAGGGTGTAAAGACTACATCACCTAGCTGTAAGTATTCTTGATCGGTGTAGGTGGGAGAGATTTGCTGTGCCACGAGATACCGCATTGCCAACTGGGTACTCAGAGCATAAGAAGCACTACAATCTGATGTTGGATCAGGGTTAAAGGCCAACAGATGGCGACGAATAACACCGTCTGGGTCAACTACAACATCACTAAATCCCAAGTTTTGTTTCGGAACTTCTGGGGGCGGTGAAACTCCTGGATCGTCTTTATTACTGGCTTTGCACACCGCAACCAAGTTATCGCTTTGCTCTAGGAGCGTTCCCAACTCCTGATAGTCTGGTGCTACAGAAAAATCCCGATGAACATCTAGGCCAATGACTTTGGCTTGAGAAGAATTAAGTATTTCTAACAGTTGTTTGAGTGATCGGTCTGATAAGGAGGTACCTGGTCTTAAATCCGACTGCTGAGCTTCAATATCTTTTTCAGTAACCTCTACCACTATCAGACGGGAATCGGGAAACTCCGCTGGTCTTCTATTGATCAGATGGTCGAAGGCTTTTAACTCCAAACCTTGCAGTAAACTGAGCTGCTGTATAACTACCAAAAAGCATGTAATTACCAAACTGCTCACTAATACCTTGACGAAGGTCAGCTTCCACTTATCCGTTAAGGGTTGAGGTGGAGGTTTTGGAGGTGGAGGTAAAATTGGTAAAGGAACACTTTCCCTCAACTCTTTCCAAGTCGGTGGCTTGGCGGCAGGATTCTGACAAATTATCGGTAACCAAGTTGCACAAGGAAACTCATCTTCTATCCCTTGTAATCGTTCCCTAGCTTCCCGCACTGCTAAATAGAAGGACTGCCCCCCAGCAAAAGCGGTTAAAAAATATTTCAAAAATTCCTGTGAAACCCGGTCGGGTACCGGTTCTCGCATCACAATAATTTGGGGAATCCGTAAATTAGCCAGATTCGAGGCTAAACCCAAGCCATCACAAGAATTAAAAATCGCTATTTTTAAGCCTTTTACAATTGCTCTGTTTAAGCCAAACTTTAACTGATTAATGGTTAAACTATCAGTTTTATTAATATAAATGTGACCCGTTTCCCCATCGTTTTTACTAGAACTATGACCAGCAAAAAAGAGGATATCCCACGATTGCTCCCAAAGGGCTTCATGGACTTGCTGGCGCTTGGGTTCTATGAGAAACGTGAGCTCAGCATCAGGTAATTTCTCTAGCAACTTCTGATCCGCTTCGGTATCAATACCAATACTATTGCCAATAATTGCTAAAATTTTCACCTTCTGGTGGGGCTTGGGATTGGGGGGGACTGGTTCAAACTTTAAGGCACTTAAAGCAATTTCAGCCTTGGAATAGCGTTCCCAAAAATCCCACAGATGCCAGGGCAGTCGCCGTAAACAACTGTTCTCAGTTTGAATAATTAGACGGATTTCATCGGAGGGTAATAGTTGTTCGAGTAATTTCTCCTTAATCGGTCGAAATGGCTCTGAGGATAGCCAAGCATTTAAGCGATCGCCTAAGAGTTGGGCGGCATTGTAGCACCGTTCCAGTTTAGATACATTGGTCACTTGTACCACTGATGCTTCTAGACGGGAACGTAACCCCAAACTGTGATAACTCGTTGTCCAACTTTGGCACGATTGGAGAATTTCAGGAGCAGGAGGTAGCCTGCCAGTTATTTCCAACAAGGGGCTTTTGCCCTCTTCCCAAATCTGTAAAGTGACTGGAAACCCTTGGTCAAAACAACCATCTCCTATCTTTAAGACAACTAATTTACCAATGCTGCGCGTGTTATTGGTCATTGGTCATGGAGCACTTGTTTTATAGATGTGATTTGTCCCCTAATTTTACCTATTGATAGAGGTTTATAGAGGTTTATAGAGGTTTATAGAGGTTTATAAAGGTTTATAAAGGTTTATAGAGGTTTATAGAGGTTTATAGAGGTTTATAGAGGTTTATAGAGGGTGTATCGGTGCCTTAGCATTGAGGACTAACTGATATCAGTTTTGATATCAAACAAGACACCAGATAACCGATCTATTCCCAAAGGATTCTGAGTTATAACGCTTTCAGTGCTGTATCGATGGCTAAATTCGGTAATTCTTAGATTAGCTGTAGGCCATGCTATGGGATCAGATGGCAAAATCCTCAATAATCCTGGCATGGCCAAGGGCAACTTCGACACTAAAGTGCTCTCCTGGTACACCACTGAACTGCAATTGAATGTAATTATCGATTTGTCTGGCTTGGGCTTCGAGAAACACTGTTCCGGATGCATCCAGCACAGTGAGGGTGAGGTTGGGAGGCAAATAGGTTTTATGGCCGGTGGGATATACCTTAAGGCAAATATTTTGCTTAAGTTCAGATTCTGGCACAAGTTCCACCACCAAAGCGACCGGGGAACCAGCCAGCAATAGCCCTAAGTCGATTAACTTAGCTCGCCTAATGCCCACATCAAGATTTTCCTCTAGGGATAACGCCTCAGTGGAGTCTAGACCAGCAGAGCGGAAAGCGAAAATTGGTTCGGGTGGGTTTAACAAGTTTTCCAAGCTTTCGAGAGTTTGCCAACCAGTTTCAACCACATTGTCTAACCATTGACTCAAGTTTACCCTTGTTCTCTGGACTACCTGTGACATGGGTTGTGGTATGGGTTGAGGGAAGTGATCGATTAAATCGTCAACAGGTCGTAGTTGACTAATAGGTAACTCTTCGGTATCAGCAGTTGGAGTAAATCCCAACACTGTTCCCTCCAAGGATTGTTCATCAATCTGAACAACTACATACCCAATTCGATCAGACCAAACTTCCGGGGGAATATGGCAGACGGAATCTTGGGATTTGATTGCTCGGCATTCGATACGACCGATACCGGATATTTCCAAGTCTGCCACATTAGCTAACAGGCGTATGATAGGGTTCCAGCTGTCTGAGGCTTTTAAATCTGTAGGCATCCCCATCATTTGCATGTAATCATTGACAACCAACACAGCCAAGGTGTTGAGTCGAACTTGCTCAGCTTTTTGAGGGGTAGGCTGCTGCTTAGCAAATTGCTCAGCACTCCTGCGTGCATTGTGAGTAATGGGCAGAGGAAGGGCAAATTCTTCTAGGTTATGGGTGTTGTAGGTCATAGCAATTGTGTTTTTGTACTCAGGTGAACACCTTGACTGAACTAGGTTAAGGTTAAGGTAAGTCTTTTTAAGGAACCTCCTATTATAGATATCCCTCCGATTCTCCAAATTTACGCAAACGGGGCAAACATTGTCGCTGATAAAAGCTACTTAATGTAGAAATTGATACATTAAACTCTTCTGATAGGGTTTTCCAGCTAGTTTCTGGAGGCAAGCGTCGCAAAATTAAGACTTGGCAGGTGAGCTCTGGATGACCTTTAATATGGGTAGTGCGTAAATCACTATCAACAGCCGCCGTTTCCACCCATTCCCTTATATCTTCGAGTAACGTAGGCACGTCGGGTGGAGCTGCCACACTATTGATCGGGTCAAGGTTTTCACCATTTTTACCCTTGCTAGGAGATACTCTGTTAGTTTCTCGGTCTAGGTTCTTTATACGAAAGTCTTGGAGTCGTTTCTTCAAGTAGAAATTGAGCCAAGTGATCACACTGCCACGGCTAGAGTCGTAAGGATTACCGGTTTTACCTTCGCAAATATTCTGGCAAAAGTAAATCCAGGTTTGTTGGAGTGCGTCTTGATAGTAGGGACTATGTTCTTGCCAAAGTTTCTTATTGACTAAACGAATAATTTTTGTTAAGTTTCTTTGACGGTGAGCGCTTCCAGGTGGATGACTACATGCTGCGGTCACTAGCTGGTTGAGCTGCTCATAGAGTTGAGTCATAATGCGATCGCTCCGCCTTTGCTGATATTGTCTTTTCCCGAAAATATTATGTTCACATAAGTATGTATATCTTAGGTCGGGTCAGCCTCAGGTCTGTAATGTGAACTACTCCAGGATACTCGGAGTTTTGGTTAAGACTAAGCCAGGATTGAGCTATTGACAGTTTAGGTATGATGTGTTAAAAAACCAGGGACTAGAAACTAGGCTTAACTATCTAACATCTAACATCTAAGATTTACAACTTATTGTTTAATAACCAAAATCTAGCAGTTATTAACTAAAGAAACACTACAATTAAAATTAAATTTCAACACCTAACACCTAATACCTAACACCTAAGGGAGGTAGTGATGTTTCCCAATTCCCAAAAATTTCTGATCAAATTTTCGGGAATCTCTGGAAGACACCTTGTAGTAAGTAAGTAACGTAGCTTTACTAGAGCTTGTCAAACATCTTGGACAGTTTTTGACATATGCCTCTAGGATTTCCTCCCAGTTGATGTACAGTGGCGGTTGTGGCAATTGTTGCAGCCGCTTTTTTTTTGGAGGGTAATGGGTAATGGGAATTAGGGATTGGGGATTGGGGATTGGGGTAACCCAACCACAGTAGGTTCTGGCAGTGCGCCTTGCATCTTGCCTAACCAATCAATCAGGCTCTCTAGCTGTTTGTTGGTCTTGACCAGACCTAAACCACGAACCGTAACTTTACCAGGAGAATAGACAAAACGCGGACGCAAATGTTGGGGGAGGTTCTCTTGGAGTAACTTCCAGGCTGGTTCCTCCATGGGGGTTTCTAGAACAATGTGTTGTTTACCCTCTGGTCGAATTCGGGCAAATCCCAAAGACTTTCCTAACTGTTTTAGTTCCATCACCCGCAGTAATTGCTCTGCCACTGAGGGAATTGGACCATAGCGATCGCTCCAAGCTGCTGCGATCTGTGCTAACTCTTTCTGGGACCCTGCTGCAGCTACTGCTCGATAAGCACTAATTTTTTGGTCTAAATCTGGAATATAGTCAGCGGGAATAAAGGCTGTGATCTGAAGGTCAATCTGGGTATCATCTACTTGGGGAATTTCTTGCCCTTGAATTTCCCTAATCGCTTCTTGCAGCATTTCCATGTAGAGGTCAAAGCCAATGGCTTCCATCTGACCGGATTGTTCTACACCTAGGAGATTCCCCACCCCTCGAATTTCCATATCCCTGGTGGCTAACAGATACCCTGACCCGAGTTGAGTGAACTCCTGAATTGCTCGTAAGCGTTTTTTGGCTGCTTCTGAGAGTACCTTCTGGTTGGGATAAAGTAACCAAGCGTGGGCTTGAATCCCCGCCCGACCTACTCGTCCTCGCAATTGGTAGAGTTGGGCAAGACCAAATTTGTGAGCATCTTCGATCACAATGGTGTTGACTCTAGGAATATCTAGCCCAGATTCAATAATCGTAGTACACACTAGGATATCTGCTTCACCGTTGCTAAAGGTGAGCATAATTGACTCTAATTCCGCTGGGTCGAGCTGACCGTGAGCAATGGCGATTCTGGCCTCAAGGATCATTTCCCTGAGTTCCCCAGCAACTTCTTCAATCCCTTCAACCCGAGGTACGACATAGAATACCTGACCACCTCGGTCAAGTTCCATACGAATGGCGGTGCGGACAGCTTCTGGTTTATAGGGAGATAAGTGGGTTTTAATGGGACGCCGTAAGGGGGGTGGTGTAGTAATTAAACTCATTTCTCGTACCCCCGATAAGGACATATAGAGGGTACGGGGAATGGGAGTAGCGCTGAGGGTCAATACATCTACCTGAGTTTTGAAAGATTTAATTTTTTCCTTCTGGTTGACACCAAACCGCTGTTCTTCATCTATCACCAGCAGCCCTAACTCTCGAAACGTTACACTCTTGCCCAGCAACTGATGAGTGCCTACCACCACATCTAACTCCCCAGTTTTAAGGCGTTGGAGAATATCACGCTTTTCCTGGGGGGTACGAAAGCGGTTGAGTAGACCGACATTGATCGGGTAGGGAGAAAACCGTTCTTTGATGGTATGATAATGCTGCTGAGTCAGGATAGTGGTTGGGGCAAGGAAAGCTACTTGCTTGTTAGAAGTGACAGCTTTAAAAATAGCCCGAATTGCCACTTCTGTTTTACCAAACCCCACATCCCCACAAACTAAGCGATCCATAGGGCGATCGCTCTC
The DNA here is from genome assembly GCF_982860115.1 of Moorena sp. Lineage (NCBI taxonomy): Bacteria > Bacillati > Cyanobacteriota > Cyanophyceae > Coleofasciculales > Coleofasciculaceae > Moorena > Moorena sp. The sequence continues at coordinate 3,986 of NZ_CEYLVT010000152.1, read as the reverse complement.
TAAATCCCGTTTCACATCCTGTATCGCCTTGAGTTGGTCAGGAGTAGGTTGGTAGGGGAAAGAATCTTCTAATTCCTGCTGCCAAGGGGAATCCGGTGGAAAGCAATAACCAGACTGCTGTGCTCGCTGGGCATAGAGCTTCAGCAAATCCACCGCTACTTTCTTAATACTTTTACGGACACGATTTTTGGTTTTCTCCCAGGTTTTACCGGACATCTTGTGGAGTTGAGGCAAACCCGTACCTGTATGTCGAAACCGAGATAGTACCCCCAACTGATCCGCTGCCACCCGCAGCAAACCATCAGCGTACTTGATCACCAAATACTCGCGAGTTTCATTATTTAAGCTTAATTTTTCCAGCTTGAGGAACTGACCGATCCCATGATTCTTGTGAACCACATAATCCCCTGGACGTAGCTTATTGGGGTCAACCTGTTGGGAGGCAGCACGGCGGCGCTTACGGATATAACTCGGAGTTGCCAAGGTATGCTGCCCAAAGAACTCCCGGTCAGTCACAACCACGATGCGGTAAGTAGGGAGGATAAATCCCTCTAGTTCTGCTAAGCCCGAATACTTGACCGCTACCGCTGTCCTCTGGATATTTAATTTTTCAATAGCTGGGTAATCCCGAGGGTTGGGGACAAACTGGGCAGGACAATCATGTTCTTGGAGCAGGGCAACAGAACGACTAGGTTGGGCAGAAACCAGCCAAATAGAGAAACGGCGATCGCTTTGCTCTCGCAGTACTTCCGCTAGTTTGGCAAACTGGTGGGGTGTTACTGGTACAGAGCGGCTAGCCAGATTAACAGCATTTTGGCTAGTTTCTTCCACCAATTCTGATAAATACAGGATTGGAGTCGTAGTAGGAGTTGAAGGTTGTTCGGGAACAACCTCGTACTGGTTAACCTTCAACTCTAGAGCATGATCAAAATAACGATGGAGACAGGGCAGGGAATGATTGAGTTCCTCTAATTGTTCTTCAGCATGTTCCACCCAGCGATCGCAATGGGCAGCACACTGTTCTGGTTCATCAATGACAATTAAAGTATTTTCTGGCAGGTAATCCAGTAGAGAGGCTGGCTGGTCAAAGGCAATACCCAAGAAACGGCGGCTACCCTCTAAAGACTGACCTTCCTCGAAAGATTCTTGCTCCTGAGGTGAGAGATAAGATTGGATTAGTTCTGCCTTTGAGTTTCTCAGAACTTGGCTAATAATGTGACCAAAATCCGTGGGGGTCAGCACGATGCCGTCAATTTTATCCAGGGAACGCTGGGTTGCCGGGTCAAACTCCCGCAACTGCTCTAACTCATCCCCGAACCATTCCAGGCGCACTGGCAATTCTAAGGCTACCGGGAAAACATCTACAATATCACCGCGCCGACTCCACTGACCTTCTGTTTCCACTAGGGAAACCCGTTCATAACCCAGCTGTGCCAACTTTTCATCAAGGTTCTTCCCATCCCAAGTCATGCCCTGGTTAAGGGTAAGGCAGTAGGGCTTAAAGGCATCGACAGGGGGCAAGTGAGGTTGGAGTGCTGCTTGAGTGGCAACAATAGCCATCCCATTACTTGAAGGTTCAACCTTCAACCTTTCGACCAAATCTGCCAATACTTGCATTTGTCCCCAGGTCATTTCCGACTCTGGGTCAAAGGGTTCATAGGGGGATGCTTCTGAGGTGGGGTATAAGTGGACTGTATTCCAACCCATGGCTTCCAGTTGGGTTGCCCAGCGACTTGCTTCTTCTAGGGTGCTACAGACTACGAATAGGAGGCGTTGGTCTGCCTTGGCCAGGGCTGATGCTACTAATCCCTTTGGCAAACGGGGAATACCATTCAGAGATAGAGACTGTTGGCGATTTAGTTTCGTGAGTAGTTCACTAGTGAGAGGGGAGTGCTCTAGTGTCCGAATGATCGAGGAAAGTGCCATTAGTTCAGTGGGTACTTGACAATCGGGCTTCCAGGATAGCTGTTTCTCTCATTTTACTAGGAATAGCACTGTCTGGGGAAAATTGACTGTTGTTGAATAAGTTAACTTATATCACCACTGGCCTTACCAGTAGATACAGGAGTCTTTCTAAGTTTGTCGGTCTACATTAATTGATCTTGAATAAGCCAAAATCCTTTTTAGGTAAAGGATTCGGCTATAACAGTTTCAGGGGTGACGACTTGATTGTTGACTAATCTTTAGAAGATTTAATCTTCCTAGGTTAGATTGAACAGATATTACCGATCAAAATTTCAATTAATTTCTAGCCAAGATAACAAAGAACTATCGATAAGAAATACATTACTGACTCAAGCAGCAATAATGGATAATACTGACTTGAATAACTTTAATAATAAAACTCCTCAGGTTCTCGTGGTTGATGATGAGAAGATCCTACGCTTGGTGCTACGTCGTAGCTTGACAAAGGAAGGATATAAAGTCATTGAAGCTAGCAACGGTGAGCAATGTTTGAATATCTGTGACCAGAAATTGCCAGACATTGTGCTTTTAGATGCCAGAATGCCCATAATTGATGGCTTTACCTGCTGTGCTCAATTGAAGGATAACTTTGCTTCCCAATGTCCTCCTATACTAATGATTACAGGGCTCCATGATGAGGAATCTGTAGAACGAGCGTTTGAAGCCGGTGCCACAGATTATATAACTAAGCCAATTAACTGGGCAGTTTTGCGACGAAGAGTACGTCGTTTAATTGAATCAAGTTGGACAATGGAACAGTTAAAAATCGCCAATAAAGAGTTGGCACGCCTGGCTACTATCGATGGCTTAACCCAAGTTGCCAACCGGCGAGCCTTCGACGAATATTTTAACCACGAATGGTCTCGACTGGCACGGGAAGAAAAACCATTATCTTTAGTTTTGTGTGACATTGATTTTTTTAAGCTTTACAATGACACTTATGGACACCAATCAGGAGATGAGTGTCTTAAACAAGTTGCTCAAATCCTTGGTCAAGCAGCACAGCGTCCAGCGGATCTGGTGGCTCGCTATGGGGGTGAGGAATTTGTGGTAATGTTGCCGAGTACTGATATACAAGGCGCTATTCAGGTAGCAGAGACAATTGAGACTAAACTCTATAAACAGGCGATCCCTCATTCTGGTTCTCTGGTGAGTGACATTGTTACCGTCAGCCTGGGGAGTGCCAGTACGATTCCCTCAGGAAAATCATCTCCAGATAATTTATTTTCTGAGGCTGATAAAGCGCTTTATCAGGCAAAACTTGCTGGAAGAAATCGCCTAGTTCATGTTAGTTACTAATTAAAACGTCAGTATTAATTAGACTTAAAATAGTCTTGACGCCAACTAGCATCTTTTCTACGGTCAGTAGGCAATTCTAAAACTCTAATGCCTTGGGTAGGAAGTGGGTTTAAACGTTGCTTAAACTCCTGCCATGACTGAATCAGCTGGTGCTCTACTCCATAACTCAGACACAAGTGTGAAAAATCGACATCTTGGGGTGTAGCAAAGAATTCTTCAAAGGGTGGGTCAAATTTGGCAATGGGCAACATCTCGAAAATGCCACCACCATTGTTATTAATTAAGATAATGGTTAAATGACCAACAAACTTATTTTTAATCAGGAAACCATTAGTGTCATGCAAAAATGCTAAGTCACCCGTTAGCATCACACTGCTTTGATTACGATGAGCAATACCTAAAGCTGTTGATAAGGTACCATCAATCCCGTTAGCGCCCCGATTAAACCAAGGTTGAATCCTGGTGTTACCAGGTTTCCAAAAGAACTCCACATCTCTGACTGGCATGCTGTTAGCAATAAATAGAGGTGTTTCCGATGGTAGGCATTGGGACAGTAACCAAGCCGCTTTGCCTTCAAACAACTGACTCATGGTAGTCATTGTGTTGTCAACCTTTGCCCTGACCTTCGCTTCAGCCTCACACCACTTTTGCAGGTAAGGTTGGGTTGCAGGTTGCAGGTTATCAGGTTGCAGGTTATCTGGTTGCAGGTTATCAGGTTGCAG